>JAUMWV010000080.1 GCA_030529455.1 Propionibacteriaceae bacterium
GCGCGGGCCGACGAGGGGCAGCCCGCGGCATGCGGGGCGGCCGGGGGTCTCCCCCGCGCCGCGGTGTCCCCCACTACCGGGACGGGGGTGGGGCAGATTCGCCCCCCCCCCGCTCGGTAGGTGGTATCAGGCCTTGTCGCAGCCCTTGACCGCCGCCTCGATCGCGGCGCCGACCTCGGCGTCGATGTTCTTCCAGTACTCGAACGCGCGGCTCAGCACCGGCTCGCGGACCCCGGCCAGCGCGCCGGTGACGGTCTCGACCAGGCGGGCCCGCTGCGCGTCATCGAACACCTCGCGGACCAGGGTGTGCGCCTGGCCGAAGTCGTCGTCCTCGGCGTGCAGCGTGGCCGCGGAGCGCACCAGGGCGCCGTCGGCCTCCCAGCCGTTCTCGGCCGGGCCCTGGGAGTCGCTGTAGGGGCGCCCGAAGGAGTTCGGGGCATACATCGGGGCGGCGCCGGTGTGGAGGTACTCCATGTGGCCCTGGTTCGCGTAGTTGTTGGACGCGATGGCGGGCTGGTTGACCGGCAGCTGGTGGAAGTTGGCCCCGATCCGGGCGCGGTGGGCGTCCGGGTAGGCGAACACGCGGGCCATCAGCATCTTGTCGGGGGAGATGCCGGTGCCGGGAATCATGTTGGAGGGGCTGAACGCCGCCTGCTCGATCTGGGCGTAGAAGTTGGTCGGGTTCTCGTTGAGGGTCATCCGGCCGACCTCGATGCGCGGGTAATCCTTGAGCGACCAGACCTTGGTCAGGTCGAAGGGGTTGAACCGGTAGTGCTTGGCGTCGGCGTAGGGCATGACCTGCACGTGCAGCGTCCAGCTCGGGAAATCGCCCTGGGCGATCGCGTCGAACAGGTCGCGGCGGTGGTAGTCGGCGTCCGCGCCGGACAGGCGGGTGGCCTCCTCATTGGTCATGTTCTCCACGCCCTGGTCGCTGAGGAAGTGGTACTTCACCCAGAACTTCTCTCCGGCGGCGTTGACCCACATGTAGGTGTGGGAGGAGTAGCCGTTCATGTGCCGCCAGGTCTTCGGCAGGCCGCGGTCGCCCATGAGGTAGGCGACCTGGTGGGCGGTCTCCGGCGACAGCGTCCAGAAGTCCCACTGCATGGTGTTGTCGCGCAGGCCGGAGGAGGGCAGACGCTTCTGCGAGCGGATGAAGTGCGGGAACTTCATGGGGTCGCGCAGGAAGAACACCGGGGTGTTGTTGCCGACCATGTCGAAGTTGCCCTCGTCGGAGTACCAGCGGACGGAGAAGCCGCGCACATCGCGCCAGGTGTCGGGCGAGCCCTGTTCCCCCGCGACGGTAGAGAAGCGGGCGAGCATGCGGGTGGTGGTGCCGGGCTGGAACGGCGCGGCCTTGGTGTAGGCGGTGACGTCGCCGGTCACGGTGAAGGTGCCGAAGGCGCCGGAGCCCTTGGCGTGCGGGGTGCGCTCGGGGACCCGCTCGCGGTTGAAGTGGGCCAGCTGCTCGACCAGGTGGACGTCGTGCAGGACGATCGGGCCGTCGGCGCCGACGGTCAGGGAGTGGGCATCGGACTGGACCGGTGAGCCGTTGAGGTGGGCTGAGGGGGTGGTTGGGGTGGTCATGCTGATCCTTCCGTGGTGTTGCATGAGGGGCACAGGCCCCAAAAGATGACCTCTGCCTCATCGACGACGAACCCGTGGGTCGAGACGGGGGCGAGGCACGGTGCCGTGCCGACGTGGCATTCGGTGTCCTGGAGCCTCCCGCAGCCACGGCACATCAGGTGGTGGTGATTGTCGAGGTGCATCTCGTACCGCGGTGGCTGGCCCGCGGGCTCGATCCGCCGGATGAGCCTGGCGCCATGCAGCGCGGCGAGCACGTCGTAGGTGGCCTGCACCGACAGGGAGCCGAGGCGTCCGATCGCCAGGTCGCGAATCTCGTCGACCGTCGCGTGTGGATGCTCGCTGATGATATCGATCACTGCCAGGCGGGCCGCCGTCACCCGCAGGCCGACTGATCTCAGCCGGTCTTTCGGGCTCGGGAGGTTTGTGGACATGGTGTCAGCATAACGCATTTTCTGGAAAGATTCCAATTCTAGATCTACTCCGGGTTTTGTGGGGTGGGTGCGCGGAGCTGAGCCCCTCACTGCGCCGGGACGCGACAGCGCCCGCCGGTACGGCCGGTGCGCCCGGTTCCACGGAGGCGTGACGCGGGGGCTGGGCCCGCCCGGATGGGTGGGCCCAGCCCCCGTCTACCAGTTCGCGGGAGGCCTCGCCGGTGCTACTTCTTCTCGGGCACCAGGTTGGCGGGCAACAGCTCGTAGCCGTGGAACTCCCGGGTGAAGGTGCCAGAGCCCTGGGCGATGCCGCGCAGGTCGATGGCGTAACGCGCCAGCTCGGAGGCTGGCACCAGCGCCCGGATGATCGCGTGGTGCTGGTCATCGGTGTCGGTGCCCTGCAACTGGCCGCGGCGTCCGGACAGGTCGGTCATGACCGGGCCGAGGTATTCCTCGCCCACGGTCACGGTGACCAAGTCGATCGGTTCCAGCAGTGCCACCGTCTTCTCCGAGGCGGCCTCCCGCAGGCCGAGCGACCCGGCGGTCTGGAACGCCATGTCGGAGGAGTCGACGGAGTGGGCCTTGCCGTCGTACAGCGTCACCTTGACATCGACCATGGGGTAGCCCCAGAGCGTGCCCTTGTCCAGCTGCGCGCGGACGCCCTTCTCGACCGAGCCGATGAACTGGCGGGGCACCGCGCCGCCGACCACCTTGTCGATGAACTCGAACCCGGCGCCGCGCTCGTTCGGCTCGATCTCCAGGTTGCAGACCGCGTACTGGCCGTGCCCACCGGACTGCTTGACGTGGCGGCCGAGCCCCTTGGCAGGCGCGATGAAGGTCTCGCGATAGGCCACCCGCACCGGCTCCTGCTCGACCTTGATGCCGTATCGGTCGCGCAGCCGGTTGAGCAGCAGGTCCATGTGGGCCTGGCCCATCGTCCACAGCAGCAACTGGTCGGTCTCGGTGGTGCGCTCGACCCTGACGGTGGTGTCTTCGACGGCGAGGCGTTGCAGCGCGCTGCCCAGCTTGTCCTCGTCGTTGCGGGACGCGGCCCTGATCGCCAGCGGCAGCAGCGGCGTGGGCAGCACCCAGGGCTCAATGAGGGCGGGGCGATCCTTGTCGCTCAGCGTGTCGCCGGTCTCGGCCCGGCTCAGCTTCGCTACCAGGACGATGTCTCCGGCGATCGCGACCTTGCGGGGCTTGATCTCCACTCCGGAGGGGCCGCTCAACAGGCCGACCCGCTCCTGCTCGTCGTGGCCTTCGCTGCCGGTGTCCTGGAACAGCTCGCGGTGGCCCGAGACGTGAACGATGTCGTCGGAGCGCAGCGTGCCGGAGAACACCCGCACCATCGACAGCCGCCCGGCGAACGGGTCGGAGGTCGTGCGGATGACCTCGGCCACCAGCGGGCCGTCGGGATCGCAAGTGATCGGCGGCAGCGTCGCGCCGTTCGGGGTGGTGACCAGCGGCGGGCGGGCGTCGGTGGGGGCAGGGAAGCCGCGCTCGATGAGGCGCAGCACGTCCTCGATGCCGATGTCGCTCAGGGTGTGGGCGGGCATGGCGGGGAAGAACTGCCCGGTGGACACCGCCTTCAGCACGTTGGCCATGACCTCCTCGCGGGCCAGGGTCTCGCCCTCAAGGTAGCGCTCCATCAGTTCCTCGTTGTCCGCCTCGGTGATGACACCTTCGAGGAAGGGCGCCTGGTACTCGTCGACGAGGGCCTCCTCGTCGGGGTTGCAGTCGCGCGAAACGCGGGTGCCGGACGAGTAGTCGTGCACCCGCTTGTTCACCAGCGAGATGTTGCCGATGATCTTCTCGCCGTCCAGCAGCGGGATATAGGCCGGGATGACGCCGTCGCCGAAAGCCGTGCGGCACATGGCGACCGTGGTCTCGAAGTCGGAGCGCCCCAGGTCAAGCTTCGTGACGACGATGAACCGGGGCATGTTCACGGCATCGCACTCGTGCCACAGCGCGAGCGTCGCCTGGTCGATGCCGTCGACCGCGCTGACCACGAAGATCGCCGCATCGGCTGCCCGCAGCCCGGCGCGCAGCTCGCCCACATAGTCGGGGTGTCCCGGT
>JAUMWV010000025.1 GCA_030529455.1 Propionibacteriaceae bacterium
GGGACTCGAACCCGCGACCTCCGCCGTGACAGGGCGGCGCGCTAACCAACTGCGCCACGGGGCCATTTCTGACCTGCTGACTTGAGCCAGCCCGAGAACTATAGCGCGACTTCGCCGAAACTGTGAAATCGGGCGCTGATAAGGCACTTCAGGCCGGGCCTCCGGCGGGCGAGCGGCCAGCGAGTCCTCCCCTTTGGCTGAGACCCACCCAGGTGAGCGTGCAGGACCGGGACGCCCACACCCCAGCTTGCCCCCGCCTGCCCCGCCCGCTAACCTAGTTCCGCTGGTCCCCATCGTCTAGCGGCCTAGGACTCCGCCCTTTCACGGCGGCAACACGGGTTCGAATCCCGTTGGGGATGCGAAAACGGACCCGGCCTCACGCAGAGGCCGGGTCCGTTGCTTTCTGCCCTTTCCTGCCGCCGAACGAAGACGGGGCGCCACCCAGAAGGTGACGCCCCGCACTCTGTGGCCCGCTCAGCCCTCCGCCAGTGCGGGCACCTCCAGATCGGCCTTGGCGACTCCCGTGAACGTGAACGGCAGCTCAGAGCCCTCTGGGGCGACGTCCACCTGCACGACCTGCCCGCCGGTGAGCTCACCGAACAGGATCTTCTCGGCCAGGACATCCTCGATGTCGCGCTGCAGCGCCCGGCGCAGCGGGCGAGCGCCCAGCACCGGGTCGAAGCCGCGCTTGGCGATGAGGGTCTTGGCCGCCGGGGTGAGCTCGATGCCCATGTCCCGGTCCCTGAGACGGCTTTCGATCTGGGCCACCATCAGGTCGACGATGTTCTCGATGTCGGCCTGGCTCAGCTGGTGGAACACGACGATCTCGTCCACGCGGTTCAGGAACTCGGGACGGAAGTGCTGCTTCAGCTCGTCGGAGACCTTGGCCTTCATCTTCTCGTAGCTCGTCGCCTCGTCCCCGGCCTTGGTGAAGCCAAGGTTGACCGACTTGCTGATGTCGCGGGTGCCCAGGTTGGTCGTCATGACGATGACGGTGTTCTTGAAGTCCACCACGCGGCCCTGCGCGTCCGTGAGGCGACCCTCGTCGAGGATCTGCAGCAGCGAGTTGAAGATGTCGGGGTGGGCCTTCTCGATCTCGTCGAACAGGACGACCGAGAACGGCTTGCGCCGCACCTTCTCGGTCAGCTGGCCGCCCTCCTCGTAGCCGACGTAGCCGGGCGGCGAACCGAACATGCGCGAGGCGGTGTGCTTCTCGGAATACTCGCTCATGTCGAGCGTGATGAGCGCGTCCTCGTCGCCGAACAGGAACTCCGTCAGCGCCTTGGTCAGCTCGGTCTTGCCGACCCCGGACGGGCCAGCAAAGATGAACGACCCGGACGGCCGCTTCGGGTCCTTGAGCCCCGCCCGGGTGCGCCGGATCGAGCGCGCCAGGGCCCGCACGGCGTCGGTCTGGCCGATGTAGCGCTTGCCGAGCTCCTCCTCCATCTTGAGCAGGCGGGCCGATTCCTCCTCGGTCAGCTTGAACACCGGAATCCCGGTCGCCCCCGACAGCACCACCGCGATGGACTCCTCGTCCACCACGGCCGGCAGGTCGTTGTCGCCGAGCTTCCAGGCGTCCTCCTTCTCAGCCCGCTTCGCGAGCAGGCTCAGCCCCTCGTCGCGCAGCCGCGCGGCGCGCTCGAAGTCCTGCGCGTCGATCGCGGCCTCCTTCTCGACCTTGTTCGCCGCGATCAGCTCGTCGAACTCCCGCAGGTCCGGCGGGGCGGTCATCCGCTGGATGCGCAGCCGCGCACCCGCCTCGTCGATCAGGTCGATCGCCTTGTCCGGCAGGAACCGGTCCTGGATGTAGCGGTCGGCGAGCTGGGCCGCCGCCGTGAGCGCCTCGTCGGTGATGGTGATCCGGTGGTGCGCCTCGTAGCGGTCGCGCAGCCCCTTGAGGATCTCCACGGTCAGCGCGATCGACGGCTCCGCCACCTGGATCGGCTGGAAACGCCGCTCCAGCGCCGCGTCCTTCTCGATGTGCTTGCGGTACTCGTCCAGCGTCGTCGCACCGATGGTCTGCAGCTCCCCACGGGCCAGCATCGGCTTGAGGATGGACGCCGCATCAATGGCGCCCTCCGCCGCGCCCGCACCGACCAGCGTGTGGATCTCGTCGATGAACAGCATGATGTCGCCGCGGGTCTTGATCTCCTTGAGCACCTTCTTCAGGCGCTCCTCGAAGTCGCCGCGGTAGCGCGATCCCGCGACCAGGGCACCCAGGTCGAGGGTGTAGATCTGCTTGCCCCGCAGCGTCTCGGGGACGTCTCCGCGGACGATGGACTGGGCGAGCCCCTCGACGCAGGCGGACTTACCGACGCCGGGCTCACCGATCAGCACCGGGTTGTTCTTGGTCCGGCGGCTCAGCACCACCATGACCCGCTCGATCTCTTTCTCGCGCCCGATCACCGGGTCGAGCTTGTTCTCCCGGGCCAGCTGGGTGAGGTTGCGGCCGAACTGGTCGAGCACCTGAGAGCTGCTCTGCTGCGGCCCCGCCTCCGGGGCGCCAGAGGAGATGGTCTCCTTGCCCTGGAACCCGCTCAGCAGTTGCATCACCGTGTTCCGGACGCGGTTGAGGTCGGCGCCCAGCTTGATGAGCACCTGAGCCGCCACACCCTCCCCCTCACGGATCAGGCCGAGCAGGATGTGTTCGGTGCCGATGTAGTTGTAGTTCATCTGCAGCGACTCGCGGAGGCTGAGCTCCAGTACCTTCTTCGCCCTCGGGGTGAAGGGGATGTGCCCGGTCGGGACCTGCTGGCCGCGGCCAATGATGTCCTCGACCTGCCCCCGGACCGCCTCCAGCGAAATGCCCAGCTGCTCCAGGGCGCGGGCGGCTACGCCCTCACCCTCGTGCACGAGGCCAAGCAGCAGGTGCTCCGTCCCGATGTAGCTATGGTTCAAAAGCTTGGCTTCATCCTGGGCCAGCACGATGACGCGCCGCGCCCGATCAGTAAACCGCTCAAACATGTGTTCTCCTCTACTCGCCCGCCCCTAGCCAATACGAGACCGCCGCGGGCTCCCCCCAGTGTAGTTGCCGAATCGCCACCGCATCGTTCACCCGTAGCGAAGGACGCAACGCGCGGGGCCCCGGGAGTTCCCCAGGGCCCCGCGCAGTAGCGAGCAGAATCAGGCCATCGCCTTCTGATAGGCCTCCACGACCTCGGCGGGAATCCGGCCCCGGTCGGCCACCTTGTAGCCGTTCTCCGCCGCCCAGGCCCGAATCGCCGTGGTGGGGACGGAAGGGGCCACCTTCCGGCCGACCCGCTTACCGCCGACCCGGCGGGCACGCGTCGTATAGGGCTCCAGAGCAGCCGCCAGTTCACCCTGGTGGGTGTCGTTGAGGTCAATTTCGTAGCTGACACCGTTGAACGTAAAGCTCACGGTGCCGGTCGCGGTGGAACCGTCGATATCATCGACGAGAACCTTGGTGATCTTGAGTGCCATGCCACTCCCCATTCTCGTGTTACGAACTAATGTTCAGTCTACTCGGATATTTCCCATTTCAAAAACTCCACCCCTCAGGCCATAGGGTTAGCGCGTGAGCGTAACGACCTACAGCATTGGTGCGATCGGACTAACCGGCACGACCGATCTCGACCTAGGCCCGCATCATCCGACCAAGCCCGGCCTCACCCTCCTCAAGGTGGAGGAGACCGACGGCCACGTGCACGCCGCCGATTTACAACCAGGCTACCTGCACAGGGGTGCAGAAAAGCTCTTCGAAGCACGCGATTATCGTTCCGTATTGATGCTGGCCGATCGCCATGATTGGCTGGCCGCCTTCAGCGGCGAACTCGTAGTCACGCTGACCGTCGAACACGCGATGGGGCTCCTCCCCACGCAGCGCGCGATCTGGCTGCGGGTCTATTTTGCCGAAGCGGCGCGGTTGCATTCGCATCTGTGCTACCTGTCATATCTGCCGTTCATCGCGAACGATGAGCCTTTGGCCGAAGCCATCCAGTCGCACACCCACGCGCTGCGCGAGGCCCTCGCCTCCTGCACCGGCAACCGCGTCCACCCCATGCTGAATCGCCTCGGGGGCATCTCCCACGAGCCGGGACCGGCCGCGCTGGCGGCCGTCTCCGCGGCAGCGGCCGGGAGCGCAGCAACCCTGCGGCTGCTCCGCGAGCTCCTCGGCGATCTTCCCCAGTTGCGGGTGGGTGCCCTCACCCCAGAGGACGTCGACCAGTACGGGCTGTCCGGGCCCACTGCCGCGGCCTCGGGCGTCCGCGCCGATGTCCGCGACACCGGCTACCTGGCCTACGCAGAACTCCCGCAGGCGCCCTCCCCAGCAGATACCACCGGCGACGCGTTTGCCCGCTTCGCCGCCCTCATCCGGGACGCCGAACACAGCATTACGCTGATTGACAAGGCTATTCACCTGGCCCCCGAGGGTCCGGTCAACGTCAAGCTGGCCAAGATCATCAAGGTCCCCGAGGGTTCCTACGCCGGGCAGGTCGCCGCCCCATGGGGTACCGCCGGGTGTCACTTGGTGTCACGCGGGGACCGCACCCCCTGGCGGCTCGGGCTTCGCACCCCGACCTTCGCCAACTGTTCGGCCCTGAGCCGGGCCCTCGTCGGCTGCCCGGTCGAGGCGATCCCGCACGTCGTCGCGTCCCTGGGTTACGGCATCGGCGACCTTGACCGGTAACCTTGCAACCCGCAAGGAGGTACCGCATGAACCGACTCGGCCTGCTCGTGGGAAAACTCGCCCTCTTGGCCATGAAACTGCGCCGGGGCGGCTCCAGCCTGCCCGGCTTCCTCGCCAACCGGATCGCCCCGAACCTGCTCAGCGCGATCCGCTACCCCAAACTCGTGATCGCGGTCACCGGCACCAACGGCAAGACATCCACCGCCAACCTCATCGCCGAGATCTTCCGTGCCAACGGCGCCGTGGTCGCACACAACACCCGCGGGGCCAACATGATGAGCGGGGTCACCACGGCGATTCTGGCGAAGACCGATCTGTCGCTAAGGCTCCGGGCGGACGTGGCCGTTCTCGAAATCGACGAGGCGAATGTGCCATTGGTCTTTCGCCAGCTCCGCCCCCACTACCTACTCATCAACAACTTCTTCCGCGACCAGCTCGAACGCTACGGCGAACTGGAGACCATCATCGCAAAGGTTTCCGGCTCGGTTCAGGAAAATCAAGTGCTGGTCGTCAATGGAAACGACCCGCTATCGACGAAGGCAGCGCTTGACCACCCAGAAAACCGGACCGTGTTTTTCGGGGTTGAGCGCAGCACTGAATCGACCACCGCTGAATCTGAGGCCCGCGAATCCAAGTGGTGTCCCCGGTGCAATGAGCACCTGAGCTACGACTACTACCACTATTCGCAGATCGGCAAATACCAGTGCCAGCACTGCGGATTCGCGACCCCGCGCCTGACAGCAGAGGCCGTAGCGGTCAACTTATCCGAGCGAAGGTTCACTTTGGGCGGCCAGGAGTACCGGACTGGCTACGACAACCTCTACTTCCTGTTCAACATCGTCGGCGCGATCGCGCTGTGCCAGGATGCGGGGGTGGCGCCGGAGGTAATCGCCCCCGCCGTGGCCGCGTTCCAGATCGGCGAGGGCCGCATGGAGCGTTTCACCGTCGGTGAGGCCGAAACCTTCCTCAACCTCATCAAGAACCCCGCGGGATTGGATCAGACGATCAGCCACATCCTCGCCCAGCCGCACGATAGGTTCAGCGTCTTCATGGCATTGAACAATCAGGCGGCGGACTCGATCGACACCTCGTGGATCTGGGACGCGGCGCTGGAGAAACTCGATACCGACCGCCTGGCCACCTTCGTCTGCTCGGGGGATCGCGCCTACGACCTCGCGGTACGCCTGGAGAACGCCGGCGTCGCGACCGACAAGATCGTCGTGCACACCAGCGTCGACGAGGGCCTGAGGCACCTGCGCGACCACACCGCGGGGCAGCCCTACGTCCTGACCAACTACACCCCGTTGCAGCCGGTCCGCCGGGTGCTGTCGTCCTTCCCGGAGAATCGATCATGACTGCTCGCCCCAGCTACCGGCTCGCCTGGCTCTACCCCGACCTGCTGGAACTGTACGGCGACAGCGGCAACATCACGCTGCTGCGTCACCGCTGCGCCGAGCTGGACGTCGACCTGCACGTCGACCGGTACAGCGTCGGCGACAGCGCCGACCTGCCCAGCTACGACATGGTCTTCCTCGGTGGCGGCTCCGACCGCGAGCAGCAGATCTTCTATGCCGATCTGATGGCCCGCAAGGGGGCCTTCACCGAGGCCATCGAATCGGACGCGGTGGTCCTCACCATCTGCGGCGGCTACCAGCTGTTCGGCTCCTACTATCAAAATCTCGACGGCCACCAGATCGACGGGCTGGGGATCTTCGGCTACCACACCATCGGCGCGGCCCCGCGGACGGTCGGCTACCTGGTCGAGGAGGCCACCCTCGACGGCGCCACGCTGACCCTGGCGGGTTTCGAGAACCATTCAGGCCTGACCTACGGGGTGGACTCACCGCTGGCCAGAGTGCTCAAGGGAACCGGAAACAACCGCGAGGACGACACCGAGGGGGTGTCCTACCGCAATCTCATCGGCACCTACCTGCACGGTCCGCTGCTGGCCCGCAACCCAGAGCTCACCGACCTGCTGATCTCGCGGATGGCCCGGCGCCGCGGGCACGACCTAGTCCTGACGCCCAGGGCCTCACGGTTCAGCCAGGAGGCGAAGAATCAGGTGCTGCGGGAACTCGGGCTCGACGCCGGCTGAACGGGCGCGGCCGCTGTCCGGGAGCGGCACCTCGGGTAGCACCGGCGTGACCCCGCGACCGGAGCATTCCCCTCAACGTCCCCATAACCACAACGTCCCGCCTCATTGGGCGGGACGTTCGGTTCGGTGGTGGGCTCAGGCTTGCTTTCGTTCGTCGAGCAGCGCGGGGAAGCTCAACAGGGTCAGGTCGACCACCGTTGGGTGGTTGCCATCGGCCCACAGTTCCTCTGCCGTCGGCAGCAGGCGCGCCTCGGTGCTCGCGGCTTCCCGCTTCGGCAGGACGAGCAGCTTGCCGGTCGCCTCCGCCCGGGCCTCTTCGAGTTCGGCGATGCGTGCGGTGAGCGCGTCAATCCTCATCTGGCGTTCCGCGACCTCTCCGCGCAGCCACACGTTGTTGCCTCGCATCGAGGCGAGTTCGGCGTGCGCGGCACCCAGCTGGGCGGTCAGGCGCTGCACGGCGTCCTTGAGCAGGTTCGCTCGCTCGTCGAAGCGATCCAGCATCTCCAGCGATTCCTGATGCTGCTTGTCGGCGACCTCCCGGCTCGCGGTCAGCAGGGCTTTGACCTCGCCGCGGTGGGCCTTGCGGGCCTGATCCAGCTCACGCCAGGCGAACCCGACCGAGGCGAAGGAGAACAGCAGCGCGACACCGACGCCCAGCTGCGCCATCCACAGCGGTCCGAAGGCCAAACTGGCAGCAAAGACAGTCCCAGACGCCAGACACGCCCAGGTGATTTTTCGCTCGTTCGATTGCCTTGCACGGTAACGCCCAGTCACATCGACAGGATAAGTGGGGCAGCACAACAGCGGCGTGACAACACGCCGCCCGATCACAACTTCTCAAGCAGGTTGGCCCGATCCGTCCGAATCTTCTCCGTCCACCACGCATGCCTTTTCTAGATAGGCCCCCACCAGCGCGAAACCTATAGCCGCCACAATGGTAACCGCTCCGAGGATCACTCTGCCCCTCGGACCCGGTGCGTCTGTCTGGGCGATCCAGCGCAGCACGTAGACGAGGTGCCCGCCAGCCAACACGCAGCCGGTCATCAGCATGGATTTGCCGAGGATCAGCGCCCGCACCCCCTCCTCCGCCGGAACCATGGACCGTTCCAGCCGGGCGATCAGCGTCCGGGCGTACCACAGCGCCGGGATGCTGATCGCGACGAGGACGATCGGCACGCTCCACGGCACGGACGGCGGGATGACGTTCATGATGTCGAAGGCCACCAGCAGGAGATACCCGACCACGGCGCCCGCCAGCACCGAGACCATGATCTGGCTCGGGGTGGTGATGCCGAGCGCTCCGGGGCGTGGCTCGCGCGGCGGCTGCGGGTCGGGGCTCTCAGCGTTCATGGGCTAGGGCTTGGTGATGACGATGCCGGTGCGCTCGATGCCCGACAGGTCCATGCCTGCGACCAGGTCTTTCACCGCCCCGTGCCCGGCCAGTTCGGCCAGTGGGTCGGCGTCCAGCCAGGGCACCAGGACGAACGCCCGCTCGTGGGCGCGCGGGTGCGGCAGCTCGATCGCGTCCTCGCTCACCCGCCGCCCGACCATGATGATGTCGATGTCGATGGTCCGGGGGCCGCCCGGCACGCCCCGGACCCGGCCGAAACCGTCCTCGATGGCGTGCGCGCGGTCGAGGAGGGTCAGCGGTTCCAGGGTCGATTCCGCGACCACGACCAGGTTGAGGAAGTCGGGCTGATCGGTGACCGGGCCGACGGGCTTGGTGCGGTAGACCGGGGAAACATCGACGACGATCACGTCGGGGGTGTCGGCGAGGGCGTCCACCGCCTGCTGGAGCACGAGCTCCGAATCACCCAGGTTAGATCCGAGGCTGAAGACGACCTTGGCGATCGGCCTGAGGTTGCCGAGGGTATCGACATCGAGACCAAACTGCATCATGTTCTCCTCCTGTTGATGGTCACCGCCACATCGGCGAATGTCACGGCGATCGGTGCCCGAGGCTTATGAACTGTAACCGACACCCGCTCGACGAGGGGGTAGGACAAGACGAAATCCGCGATCCGGCCAGCCAGGGTTTCGATCAGGTCGACTGGGGGCCCGGAGACGATGGCGACGACGCCCTGCGCCAATTCGGCGTAGTTGACCGTATCGGAGAGATCATCGGAGGCCGTCTCGACCGGCAGCCAGGCAACGAGGTCCACGACGAAGGGCTGCCCGAGCGCGCGTTCGTGGGCGAGCACGCCGTGGCGCCCGATGGCTTCCAGCCCGGTGATGGTGATGCAGTCATTCGTCATGGCCGTCCCCGTGGTCGCGTTTCAGCATGACCCTACCCCATCGGCTGACACCGCCGGGCTGGGTCAGGGGCCGGTCTCCGGTTCGGGCCGCCGCCCGGCGCCGGTCCCGTGGGGTGCGCCGAGCGCCGCGGCGACCCGGATCGCGTCCAGGTGTTCCCCGACGCTGTGGGTGCGCACCGCCCACACCCCATGCTGGGCGCACCACATCGTGACCGCCGCGCTGGCCGCGTCCCGGTCGGGGGCGTCCCGGCCGGTGATCTCGCCGAGGAAACGCTTGCGGGAGGCCCCAACCAGCTGCCGGTAGCCGAGCTCGTTGAAGGCGGTCAGGCTGCGCAGCAGCTCCCAGTTGTGGGCCGGTTCCTTGGCGAAGCCGAGCCCGCAGTCGACGATGATGCGCTCGGGGGCGACACCGGCCCGCTCCGCCGCCCGCACCTGGGCGAGCAGTTCGTCGCGCACCTCGGCGACCACGTCGCCGTAGCCGGTGAGGCCGCCCATGACGTCCGAATGCCCACGCCAGTGCATCACGACGTAGTCGGCCCCGGACCGCGCGACCACCGCCGCCATGCCGGGGTCAGCCAGCCCGCCGGAGACGTCGTTGACGATGCTGGCGCCAGCCGCCAGCGCGGCCTCGGCGACCCGGGACCTCATGGTGTCGACGCTCACCCTGGCACCGGCGGCGGCGAGTTCCCGGATGACCGGGACGACCCGGGCGATCTCCTCGGCCTCCGGGACGCGCCCGGCGCCCGGCCTGGTGGACTCGCCGCCGATGTCGAGGATCTCGGCGCCGTCGCGCCACAGCTCAAGGCCGCGTCCGATCGCGTCCTCCGTGCTGGCCCAGCGTCCCCCGTCGGAGAAGGAGTCCGGGGTCACGTTGACGATGCCCATGATGAGCGTCATCGCTACCGCCCCAGGATCAGGCTCATGGCCTCGGCCCGGGTCGCCGGGTTACGCATCCGGCCCCGGACCGCGCTCGTGACGGTCTTGGCGCCCGGCTTGCGGACGCCTCGCATCGACATGCACAGGTGCTCGCACTCCACCACCACGATGACCCCGCGCGCCTCCAGGTGCTCGACCAGGGCGTCGGCGATCTCGGTGGTGAGCCTCTCCTGCACCTGGGGACGCTTGGCGTAGACGTCCACCAGCCGGGCGAGTTTGCTCAGCCCCGTGACCCGCCCGTTCTCGGCGGGGATGTAGCCGACGTGGGCGACCCCGCGGAACGGCAGCAGGTGGTGTTCGCAACAGCTCGACACCTCGATGTCCTTCACCAGGACCAGCTCGTCGTGGCTGATGTCGAAGGTGCGCTCCAGCACGTCGGCGGCCGAACGGCCGAGCCCGACGAACATCTCGGCGTAGGCCCGCGCGACCCGCTGGGGGGTTTCGGCCAGGCCCTCCCGGTCGGGGTCCTCACCGACCGCCAGCAAGATCTCCCGCACCGCCGCCGCGATCCGCGGCTGGTCGACCATCTCAGGCCCCCGGACGCGGCGGCTGGGGCCACTGCGGCGGCGGCCAGTGCGGAGGCTGCCAGGTATCCGGCGGGGGCGCGCCACCCGGCAACTGCTGCGGGGGCGGATAGCCCGGGGGCATCGGCTGCTGCGGCGGCAGCTGCGGTTTGGCCGGGGGCGTGGGCGGGGGCGTCACCGGCGGGATTTCCGAGGGGACGCGGGTCTCTGAGCCGGTCCACGGGCCGCGCTTGGGGCGCCGCTTCAGGGGGGCGAAGATCTCCTCCACCTCGGCCTTGCCCAGGGTCTCCTTCTCGAACAGCTGGCGCACCAGCTCGTCCAGCACCTCACGGTTCTCGCTGAGGACGTCGAAGGCCTCCTGGTGGGCGGTGTTGATGAGCTTGCTGACCTCTTCGTCGATCATGGCGGCGCTGCGCTCGGAGAACTCCCGCGAGGCGTTGGCGGTGCCCATCCCGACGAAGGGTTCGGTGTCGCCGCCGCCCAGCTGCACGGCCCCGATGCGTTCGGTCATGCCGTACTGGGTCACCATCGCCCGGGCGACCTTGGTCGCCTTCTCGATGTCGTTGGCAGCCCCGGTGGTCGGGTCGTGGAAGATCAGCTCCTCGGCGGCGCGGCCGCCGAGCATGTAGGCCAGCTGGTCCAGCAGCTCGCCGCGGGTGCGGGAGTACTTGTCAGCGTCCGGCATCACCATGGTGTAGCCCAGGGCGCGTCCGCGGGGCAGGATCGTCACCTTCTGCACCGGGTCGTTGCCGGGCATCGCGGCAGCCACCAGCGCGTGCCCGCCCTCGTGGTAGGCGGTGACGAGCCGCTCGTGTTCGTTCATCACCCGGCTGCGGCGCTGCGGGCCGCCGATGACCCGGTCGATCGCCTCGTCCAGCTGGGCCCGCCCGATCATGGCCAGGTTGAGCCTGGCCGACAGCAGCGCCGCCTCGTTCAGCACGTTCGCCAGGTCGGCGCCGGTCATGCCCGGCGTGCGGCGGGCGATGGCGTCCAGGTCGACGTCGGGCGCGATCGGCTTGCCCTGGGCGTGCACCCGCAGGATCTGGGCGCGGCCCTCCATGTCGGGGGCGTCCACCCCGATCTGGCGGTCGAAGCGTCCCGGACGCAGCAGCGCCGGGTCCAGCACGTCGGGGCGGTTGGTGGCGGCGATGAGGATCACCCCGCCGCGCACGTCGAACCCGTCCATCTCGACCAGCAGCTGGTTGAGGGTCTGTTCGCGTTCGTCGTGTCCGCCGCCCATGCCCGCTCCGCGGTGGCGGCCCACGGCGTCGATCTCGTCGATGAACACGATCGCGGGGGCGGCCTCCTTGGCCTGTTCGAACAGGTCGCGCACCCGCGAGGCGCCGACGCCGACGAACATCTCGACGAAATCGGACCCCGAGATCGAGAAGAACGGCACCCCGGCCTCGCCCGCGACCGCCCTAGCCAGCAGCGTCTTGCCGGTTCCGGGGGGACCATAGAGCAGCACTCCCTTGGGGATCTTGGCCCCGAGCCGCTGGAACTTGACCGGTTCGGCCAGGAACTCGCGGATCTCCTGGAGTTCCTCGACGGCCTCCTCGGCGCCCGCGACGTCGGCGAAGGTCGTCTTGGGGGTGTCCTTGCTGACGATCTTGGCCTTGGATTTGCCGAAGGCCATGACGCCGCGACCACCGCCGCCCTGCATCATGTTGAGCACGAAGAAGAACCCGATCGCGAGCAGCAGGAACGGCAGCGCGGTGTAGAGCAGCGTGGACAGGATGCCCGGCTGCGGGTTACGCCCCACCCACTTCTCCAGGGTCTTGTCGGCGACCCGTTGGTCCAGCCGCTTGATGATGTCCTGGCTCTGGGTGCCGACCCAGGCCGCGGACAGCCTCTCGCCGGATTCCTTCGTCACCTGGATCTGCTGTTCGGCATCGGTCAGGATGACCTCTTTGAGCCGCTCATTGCTGTTGATGAGCGTGATGACCTCCGAGGTGGGGACCGTCTTGTAGCCGCTGAACGACGACAGCGCCTGCATGGCGATCATCACCACGAGCAGGCTCAGCATGATCCACGTGAAGGGACTCTTGAAGAACTTCTGCAACGCGAACTCCGTCTCGGGCGTAAGTGGGCATGATGACCTTATCAGCGTGACCCAAGGCCACCACGCTCACACCGACCGGCGGATGCTCCGGTTCGGGGGTTCACCTCCCGGGCCACAGACCGCCGGGTTTGCGGTTCTAACGATAGACCTCGGGACGCAGCGTCGCGACGTCGCACAGGTTGCGGTAGCGGCCTGCGTAGTCGAGGCCGTAGCCGACGACGAACTCGTTGGGGATGTCGAAGCCGACGTATTTGACGCCCACGTCGTTCTGCAGCGCCTCGGGCTTGCGGAACATCGCCATGATCTCCAGGCTGGCTGGCCCGCGGGAGCGCAGGTTCTGGATCAGGTAGGACAGCGTCAGGCCGGTGTCGATGATGTCCTCCACCACGAGCACGTGGCGTCCCTCGATGTCGGTGTTGAGGTCCTTGAGGATGCGCACCACCCCGCTGGACTGGGCGCCGGAGCCGTAGGAGGAGACGGCCATCCAGTCCATCTCGCAGTGTTCGCGCAGGCCGCGCGACAGGTCGGCCATCACCATGACGGCCCCGTTCAGCACCCCCACCAGCAGGAGGTTCTGACCGGCGTAGTCACGGTCGATTTGGGCGGCCAGTTCGGCTACCCGAGCCGCGACCTCATCCTTGGTGTACAGAACTCGCGCGAGATCGTCGCGCACATCAGCAGCATCCACTCCCGATAGCTTAGCGGTGCTCTCCCTCCGCCGGTACCGGCTTCCGGGCTAGGTCCGGGGATGATACCCTCATCGGCCCGCACCGATGCGTGAGCGGGTTTAGTGTGCGTCGTAGACCCCACCGGAACGGAAAAGGCCCGCCCGGGACGCGATGGCGTTAACCTTCACCCAAGACCCGCGTCGCTGGGCGGGTGAGGCACCGAGCGAGGACGACCATGACGATGCACACGCCACGGCACCCCGCACCGCCCGGGCCGGGTGGCGGCCAGACCGGGGACGGCCCGCGTCCTGCCCCGCTCGCTACCCGCGGGGTCGTGTTCCGCTACCGCTCGGGCTGGCAGCTGGGGCCGTTCAGCGCGGATTTCCCACTCGGCACCGTCGCGCTGATCGGCCCCAATGGGTCGGGCAAGTCCACGCTGCTGCGGCTCTTGGCGGGAATCCGCCGGGCGCGGGAGGGTGAGCTGCTGAGCGGCGGGGAACCGGTCGTCACCGCGCGGCAGCTGAGCGATCATCGCCGCCGGGTCGGCTACATGCCGCAGGGGGCGTCCTGGGCCAAGTCGTGGCGGTGCGGGGACTTCCTCGACTACGTCGCGCACGGTTACGGTCTGCCCAGTTCCCACGTGGCCGGGGCCAGGGACCGCGCCCTGGAGAGCACCGGGATGCGCAACCTGGCTGCCCACCGGCTCGGCAGCCTGTCCGGCGGGCAGCGGCAGCGGGTATTCCTGGCCGCGGCCCTGGTGCACGACCCCCAGATCCTGATCCTGGACGAGCCCACGGTCGGGCTGGACCCGGCCGAGCGGGTCAGGTTCCGGCGGATGCTGCACCAGCAGGCCAGCGACCGCGTCGTCGTGGTGTCGACCCACCTGATGGACGACGTCACGCTCAGCGCGCAGACGGTCCTGGTGGTGCGCGACGGCGTCCTGGTGTGGAGCGGTGACGTGCCGGGCCTGCAGGCTCTGGCGGGGGCTGACAGCGCCGGGATTTCGGCGGCCGAGGCGGGCTACCTGGCCCTGCTGGAGGCGTGATGGGGACGCGGGGACTCGTCCGGGCCGGACTGTGGCCGGGCCTGCTGCTGGCGGTGTTCTGGTGTGCGGCCTGGGCGGGGAGCACCGCGTCGCGCCCGGGCTGGTTCGGCTCCTTCGCCCAGCCGGCCGAGGCCGTCACCAGCTGTTCGATTGTGCTGTGGCCCCTGGCCTGCGGCGTCGGTTCTGCCTGGGCCACCCAGCAGCACCGCAACGGCACCTGGGAACTGCTAGCGGCCTGGCCGGGTGCCGCCACCCTCACCCACCTGGCCCGCTCGCTGGCCGCGATCTGGGCCATAGCCTGTTCGGGCGGGCTGGTCTCACTCGCCGCCGCCGGGGTGATCGCCGGGTACGCCGGATCGCCGCCCAGCCCGGCACCGCTGTCCGGTTTCCTCATCGCCTGCCTCGGGGTCTACGCCTGCCTGGCGTGGGGAGCGCTGGCTGGCACGGTGGTGCCCAGCTTCCTCACCGCGGTGGCCGTGCTGGTCGCCCAGTACGTGGTGCCCTGGCAGCTGGCGGCGTTGGGGATCTTCCCGGCCATGGAGTTCACCGGGGCGACCGCGCTGATCGGGACGGCGTACCAGCTGCGGCCCGGCGTCGTGGCGCTGCACGTCGCCGTCCTGGCCGGGTCGGCCGCGCTGTTCCTGATCGCGGCCGAGACCTGGCTACGGCGCGGCCGGATGACGCCGCGGCAGTGGCTGGGCACCGGGCTGGCCGCGACGGTGCTCGGTTCGGCGCTGGCCGGCCTGCTGGCGGCGGTGTTGCACGTCCACGACGCCTACGGCTTCTGGGTCGACCGGGGCGACCAGGCCTGGGACTGCCGCCCCGTCGGGGACGCCGGGTCGCAGGCCTGCATCCCGCACGACATCGGCTATCTCGCCGAGGCCCAGGCCTCCCGGCTGGCGGCGCTGGACCCACACGTCCGCCGGGTGCTGGCCACGGCCGGGGCCTCGCCCAGCGGCCTGATCTATACGGGCGCCCCCGACGTGGCCGAGCGCCAAGGCCCGGGCGCGGTGCGGGTGTCGGTCGAGATCGACCTCACCGATCTCGACACCTCCATCGCCATCGACGTGGCGAGTTTCCTGATCCTCCACCCGGACGTGGCCCGGTACGCGGCCCAGCGGCCCGGCGCCCCAGCCCCGACGGGTGACTGTATAAGTCCGCTCGAGTCGCTCAACCGCGTGGTGACGGACGCGATGACCAGGGATGTCTCACCCGACATGTTCGACGAGGTCACCTTCCTCACGGCCCTGGAGTGCGAGTGAGCCCCGTGGGCCCCGGGTGGGCCTTCCTGCACTCCCGGGGGCTGCCCGAGATCGGGGTCACGGCGGCAGCGGCGGTGCTCGCCGCCTGGGCCGCGGTGCCGGAGTTGCAGGCGGTGCCGCTGGTGAGCGGCCGCAGCGCGCTGCTGCTGGCCTGGGCGTCCTGCCTGCCCGGGGTGCTCGCCGCGGTGATACTGGCCCCGCCCGAGGCCGAACGCGAAGAGGCGATGGGGCGCTTCCCCTATGGCTGGTGGCGGCTGGGCTGGGTAGCCTGCCTCGCCGCCGCCCCGTGCCTGCCGCATCTGGTGTTCACCGCCTGGTCCGGGGAGAGCCTGTGGTGGAGCCTGTGGTACGCCCGCAACCATCTGCTGATGCTGGCGGTGACGCTCGTCGCGGCGTCGCGGCTCGCACCGGCCCTGGCCTGGGCTCCGGGGGCGGTCTATGCGCTGCTGTGCTGGTTCGCTGGCACCACCGGGCTCGGCGGTGAGCCGCAGCCCTGGGCGCTGGTGCACCACGCCCCCGACACGTGGTGGATCTGGCTGCTCATCGCCGCGGCGCTGGGCTGGGGCCTGTGGTGGCACACCACCCACGTGGCCGTCAGCTCATGACCCCCTGACCGGGCGCGGCACCGCGACCAGGGCCCCGTCGATGCGGCGGACGCGCAGCCCCCGCAGGTCCACCCCTTTTTGGCCCCGCCAGTCCGTGACCAGCGCCTCGACCGCGCGGACGTGACCCATCGTCGCCCCGGCCACCCCCTGGTCGTCCAGCCAGCCTTTGAGGACGCGGGCGCGTTGCGCCGGGTCCAGCCCGGCGAGCCAGCGGGCCGTGGGGGCCTGACCCGGCTCCGGGTCGTCTTGGGCAGCCAGGTCGGCGCGCAGCACCTCGGCGGTGCGGGCGAGGGCCTCGGCCACACCGGGGCCGAGTTCGGCCTCCAGGACCGGCAGCACCCGGGTGCGCACCCGGACCCGGGCGAATCTCTCGTCGGCGTTGTGCGGGTCGGACCACGCCCGAAGGTTCCACTCCCGGCAGGCCTGCTCGGTGACGGCGCGCCGCAGCCCGAGCAGCGGGCGGCGGAAGACCCCCCGGACCGGGGACATCCCGGCCAGCGACCGCGTCCCCGATCCCCTGGCGAGGCCGAGCAGCACCGTCTCGGCCTGATCGTCGAGGGTGTGGCCGAGCAGCACCGGACGCCCGGAGGCCGCGAGCGCTGCCAGCCGCGCCTCCCTGGCCCGCGCCTCCAGGTTCGGGCCCTCCCCCACCTCGACCGCGATCACCCGGGAGTCCAGGCCGCGTTCGCGCAGCTGGGCGGCGACGGCGGCGGCGACCTCGCCCGAGCCGGGCTGCAGCCCATGGTCGACGGTCACGGCTTCCACCGCCACACCGGTCTTCGCCGCAGCCCACTGGGCGCCGAGAGCCAGGGCGAGGGAATCCGCGCCGCCGGAGCAGCCGACGACGACGTCGCCTCCCGGCAGCGCCGCGAGCACCGCCTGGGCGACCCGCAGCGCGGCGGGCCCCAGCTCGCGCCTAGCCATGCACCCGCCCCAGCCAGGCCGCGGGGTCGGCGATCTCGGCCGGTGAGGGCAGCGCCCAGGCCCCGGCGAAGGCCCGGTTGAGCGCCGCGGTGCCACCCTCGGCCAGCACGGCCCGGCAGAACCCCGCCCCGGTCGCGTACTGTTCGGCCTTGCTCAGCACGCCCAGGCGGGCGAGCCAGCCGGATCGGGAGCGCTGGTGGGAGGCATCGGCGGCGGCGCGCAGCTGCGGCCAGGAGCCGATCACACCCTTGCCGGCGAGGTCCATCATGACGTCGGCGTGGCCCTCCAGCAGGCTCATGGCCGCCATGGTCTCCTCCAGCGCCCGCACCGCGTCCGCGTCGGGGTGGGGCGCCAGCTTGCCGAGCCACTGCACCCCGGAGTCCGCGGCCACCCGGGAGACCAGCCTGACCAGGTGGTCCAGCAGCCAGGGCGCGGCGCCGAACTGCACCGCGTGGGTCTGTTCGTGCAGGCAGGCCCAAAGCCGGAAGTCCCCGGGCGGCACGCCCAGCGCGCGCTCGGCCGCCAGCAGGTTCGGGACGACCAGCAGCAGCCTCCCGCCCGGGTGGAACGGGTCGTACTGGCCGAGCACCTTGGACCCGAACCAGCGGGTGGCCCCGGCGGCGGCCACCGCGTTAGCCCGGCCCAGCACCTTCGCCCCGAGGCCGTGGGGCGGCGGGTGCCCGATCGCGGCGAACAAGCGGCGCCCGATCTGCGCGTTGGCCTGCGCCCACCCGGCCCGGTCCACGGCGTAGACCGGCGGCTGTCGGCTCATGGTGAGGCCGGACGCGTCCGCGACCAGGCCGATCGCCCGCTGGGCCGCGGCGTGCAGGCTGGCGACCGCGTCCCGGACCTCCCCGACGCTCAACCCGGTCGGCCCCGGCCGGTCCCCGGCGATGGGCCCGGAGCGGGCGAAGCGGCGGCCGAGCCGTTCGGCCAGCGTCCAGTCCAGGGGCGGCAGGCCCGTCATCGGCAGCCGCATCCCGCGACGAGGGCGGACGCCCGGTCCATCCAGGCGCGGGCCCCGGCGAGGTCGGTCACCTCGTTGCTGAGGAAGACCACGACGACGCTCTGCCCGTCGGCGGTCCTGGCGTGCCCGGCGAGCGCGGAGACGTCGCGCAGGCTGCCGGTCTTGGCCCGCACGTAGCCGCGTCCGGGCTGGGTGCGGTCGGCCTCGAACCGGTTGTGCAACGTCCCGGTCGCGCCCGCGACGGGGAAGGAGTCGAGCAGCACCCGGAACCGTTCCTCGGTCAGCACCAGCGACACCGCCCGGGCCAGCATCGTCGCGGTGACCCGGTTGTCTCGCGACACCCCGGAGCCGTCCTGGACGTGGGCGCCCTCGGCCCACACCCCGAGGTCCCGCAGGTGCCGGGCGAGGGTCGCGGCGGCTCCGGCGAAGGACGCCTCTTGCCCCGCGGCGAGGGCGGCGTGGCGCAGCAGCGTCTCGGTGGCGGTGTTGTCGCTGCGCAGCAGGGCCTCCTGCACCAGGGTGTGGACCGGCAGGGATTCGACCTTGGCGAGCTCGGTTCCGCTGCCGCTGGCCGGGGAGATCGCGTCCGCGACGTCGATGCCCTCGGAGCGCAGCAGGGCCGCGAAGGCTGCCGCGGCCGAGGCCGCGGGTGTGGCGGTGCGGGCCTTGGTGGCGGGGTCGATGCCGCCGTCGGCGGTGAGCGCCGAGACCCTCGTCACGTCGGTCTCGAACACCTTCTCCCAGGTGGGTTCCCAGTCGGGGCCGACGAACAGGCTGTCGTCGTAGCCGAGGGTCACGGCGGTCTGTTTGTTGCCCTTGAGCGCAAGGGCGGTCGCCTTCGCCAGGTCCGCCAGCGAGGCCGGACGCGGGTAGCCGGACGTGGCGCTCGCGGTCGCGAGGTAGGGGTCACCGCCGCCGACGAGCACGATGGTCCCGTCCGCCGGGGACAGCACCCGGGTGGCGAACCGGTGGCCCGGTTTCAGGGAATCGGCGACCACCAGCCCGGTCAGCATCTTCATGGTGGAGGCCGGGATCAGCGCCCTGGTCGCGTCGCTGCCCGCGAGGGTCTGCCCGCCAGGGTCGGTGACCAGGAAGGCGGACGCCCCGATGCCGTCTCGTTCCAGGGCCCCGATCGCGGCCTGCAGCATCGCCGGGTCGAGCCGCTGCCTGGCGGCGACGCCGGGGGCCGCCCCAACGACCCCCTCGGCGGGGACGGGTTCGGGCGGCGAGGTGAAGACCGTGGGGGCGATGGTCGGCGAGCCGCCGTCGGCCCAAGCCCCGGTGGCCCGCAGCAGCGGCGGGGTGGCGTAGACCGCACCGACCGCGAGCGCCACGGCACCGGCTAACCACGCCACCCAGGCGACCGCCCGGCGCAGTTTCCCAGGCCTGCTCTCAGTCACATCTCACCTCGTTCGGACCGTCGTTGTTCCTTGACCAATCCTAGAAGGACGCGGTATGCCTACGCAGCCCAGAGCGACACACCCGCGCGGGCCTGGGCGTCCCCCGGCCCAGCCGGTCCGCGGGACGCCGGAGGGACCGAAAAAAGGTATTCTGACTGGCTGAGAACAATTTTAGGAGTCGGCGTGAGCGAAGACATTCGGGTCATTTCTTCTAGGAATCCCGAGGCCGGGGTGTTGTTCGATGTCACCATCGAGATCCCCAAGGGCACGAAGAACAAGTACGAGATGGACCACAACACCGGACGCATCCGGCTCGACCGTACCCTGTTCACCTCGACCCAATACCCCTACGACTACGGCTTTATCGAGGGGACCCTCGGCCAGGACGGCGACCCGCTGGACGCCATGGTCATCGGCACCGAACCCACCTTCCCCGGCTGCCTCATCGAGTGCCGGGCCATCGGCATGTTCCGCATGAAGGACGAGATGGGCGGCGACGACAAGGTGCTGTGCATCCCGGTGGCGGATCACCGCCGCGACCACCTGGGCGACCTCAACAACGTGCCCGAATACATGCTGCTGGAGATCGAGCATTTCTTCACGGTCTACAAGGACCTCGAACCCGGCAAGTCCGTCGAGGGGGCCACCTGGACCGGCCGGGCCGAGGCCGAGGCCGAGGTCCGCGCCTCCTTCGAACGCGCCGCGGGCACCCCCTTCGCCACCCTGCACACCAACCTCCACTGATCGCCGTGACCGACTACCTGCTGCTGCGCTCCCCCTCCGCCAACCGCGTCTACACCGACGAGTCCGCCGGGCTCGCCGCCGCCGAGCTGGCGGTCACCTCCCCCACCGCGTCCGGGATCGAACCGGTGACGCTGGCCGGGGTGAGCTACCTCGGGTTCAGCACCACGCATCCCGACCTGGCCGTGCTGGCCCAGCAGTCCTCGGCGCTGGCCCTGTTCGAACGCTCCGGCGACCTGCTGCGTCCCGTCGAGCTGCCCGCCGCCAACCTGTTCGACGACGACCTGGTCACGATCCCGAAGTATCAGGGCAAGACCAACGAGCAATTCACCCGGCTGCTGCTGAACGTGACGCTGGCGGCGGTCGAACGCCCCCACGACGGCCCCCGCCAGATCCTCGACCCGCTGGCTGGCCGCGGCACGACCCTGACCACGGCGTGGCTCGCGGGGCACGACGGCTTCGGCGTCGAGGCCGACGAGAAGTCTTTCGAGGCCATGGCGGCCTTCCTCACCACCTGGCTGCGCCGCAAACGGCTCAAGCACAAGGCCGGGATCACCCCGGTGCGGCGCGAGGGCAAGTCCATCGGCCGCCGCTTCGACGCCGAGGTCCAGGCGGGCAAGGAGACGCTGCGGCTCGGCGTGTTCACCGGTGACACCCGCGACTCGGCGGCGCTGTTCGGGCGCAAGAAGTTCGACGCGGTCATCACCGACGCCCCCTACGGGGTGGTGCACGGCTCCTCCAGCGACGTGCGGGGCACCTTCGGCAAGCGGGACCGCTCCCCGGCGGGGCTGCTGAAGGCGTCCATCCCGGTCTGGGCAGGCCAGCTGAAACGCGGCGGCGCGCTCGGCATCTCGTGGAACACCTACGGCCTGGCCCGCGAGGACCTCGCCGCGATCATGACCGGAGCCGGGCTGCGGGTGTGCGAATCGGGACCGTGGGACGGTTTCGCCCACCGGGTCGATTCGGCCATCAAACGCGACCTCATGGTCGGTGTCGCACCCCACTGACCAGGCCTGGGGAAGCCGACGGCGACGCCGGGGAGGGGTGCCTCGCGTCCCTGTTATGGACGAGGCCAGCCGGTAGCATCGGGCCATGAAGAGACTCGTCCTCATGCGCCACGCCAAAGCCGAACACTACCACTCCGGCGGCGACCACGCCCGGGAACTCGCCCCGAGCGGCCGCTCCGACGCGGCGAAGGCGGGTCTCCTGCTGGCCGGGGCGGGGCTCACCCACGCGATCGTGTCCACGGCCGCCCGCACCCGGCAGACCTTCGAGTCGCTCGGCCTGGGCCTGAGCTGTGACGAGGCCGAATGGCTGTACTACTGCGGCCACCAGACCCTGCTGCACCGCATCGGCGAGACCGACGAGTCCGTCCCCGGGCTGCTGGCCGTCGGCCACGCCCCGACGATCCCGGCCCTAGCCGCCCAACTCGCCAAGGACTCGGACCCGGACGAAGCCGACCGGCTCGGCTCCTGGTTCCCAACCGCCGCGTTCGCCGAGTTCACCTTCGATGGGAGCTGGGCACAGCTGGCCGACCGGACGGTCGAGGCGCGGCTGGCCCGGGTGCACCGCTGAGCGGGCGGCTCAGAACTGTTCGTAGATGAACCCGCCAGAGGTCGGTGGGCCGAACAGCGCGACGAGCAGGATCAGCGTCAGGGACGCCACGGTGATGCAGGCCCAGGCGACCAGCCCGAGTGCCGGGGCCGGAGGCACCACCGGCGGAAGCTGCCCGTTCTTGGGGCGTTCCGGGTTGACGCCAGGCGTCTGCCCGATCCCCTGCAACCAGTCAAGCAGCCGCGAAATCAGCGCAGGCCCGCGTGACATGCAACCACCCCTTCCACCCCAGGTGCATGACGTCCACCAGGAAA
The DNA here is from genome assembly GCA_030529455.1 of Propionibacteriaceae bacterium. GTDB lineage: Bacteria > Actinomycetota > Actinomycetes > Propionibacteriales > Propionibacteriaceae > JAUMWV01. The sequence goes on from JAUMWV010000025.1 coordinate 22,001, forward strand.
TACGGTTCGTACTCGTGGCCGCTGAAGTCGGCGACCCGCACGCCGGGCCGCGACGCCAGCGCACGGATCCGCTCGTAGTAGGACGCGCGCCGCTCGGCCGGGTACCCGGCGTAGTCGTGCCACGCGCCGTGCATCGGCGTGCTGATGAGCAGCACCTCGATCCCCAGCGCGTGTGCGACGTCGAGGAACAGGCCGAGGTCGCCGTACTCCGGGGACGGGCCGGAGTAGTCGGTCCCCGACATGCTGTCTTTCAGCTCGGCTAGGCGCGGGGCGATGTAGCGGGCGTAGTACTCGTCCTCGATCTGGAGGTCGTTGCTGCTCGCCGCCCGCCCCTGCTCCTCGGCCTCGCGCAGTTCGGCCTCCCAGTCGATGCTCGCGACCGGCACCGCCCGCTCCGCGACGGCGTAGTCGCCGGTGAACCTCGCCGCCGCGACCTGGGCCTTACCCGCCTGGACGCGGCCGGTGAGGGCCTGACTCAGCCCGGCCGACACCACGCCGGGCAGCTCGGCCAGGCCGCGGACCTGAGAAACGCGGTCGAGCAGCCGCTGCCTGAGGTCGTCTGGCAGGTCGGGGGAGGACGCCACCCGGCGCAGCGCCTCCGCCGAGGACACCTCGTCGAAGGCCTGGACCGAAACCCCATCCGGGGTGAACCATTGCGGCGAGACGATCAGCGCCACCTTGCGGTTGCGCAGCTGCGGGCCCATGGCGGCCAGCATGGTCGCCTGGTGCAGCGACTGGGTGTAGCCGCGCCCCGACAGGAACAGGTCAAAGTCGCTCACCTTCGCGGGCAGGAACCGCACCGGGTTCTGGGCGACCGGCGAGGACAGTTCGGAGGAACCCAGCAATAGCAGGTTGGACGCCGATTCGGGCAGCCCCGCGCTGGCCCGGGCGTAGGCGTCCGGGTCGCGCAGGTAGTCGACGTCGAGGTGGTAGTGCAGCATCCGCGATGAGGCGGCCGGACCGGCCAGCCCCGCGACCGCCCCCACGGCGGCCGGCGTCAGCGGGCTCATCAGCATCGCGACGCTGAGTAGCCCACCCGCCGCGATCCCGATGGCCTGCCGGGCCGCGGGAGCCATTTTCACAGGCGATCCTTCAGGAAGCCGATGATCTTGTTCACGCTGGACACCTCGTCCCGCTCGATCTCGGTGGGGGGCACCTGCACCCCGAACTCGGCCTCGAAACCGTAGAGCAGTTCCACGAAGCCCATGGAGTCCAGCACTCCCGCCTCGAACAGGTCCAGGTCGGGCTCCTCCAGCACCTCACCGGTGCCGCACACGTCGACGATCAGCTGCGAAACCTTCGCCTCGAATCCCTCGTCACTCATCACTCGCTCCTTTCTAAGCCCAGCTCAGGCGTCCCGAGAACACCAGGAAACCAAACGCGACCAAGTGGAAGGTCACCACGATCGCCGCGACCCGGTACCAGGCGGCGTTCTTGTGCGCCGCGTAGAACCGGGATTTGCGTTCGTACAGGTCGTTCAGCACCAGCAGCACGCCGTGGTACAGGCCGTAGGCGATGTAGTACCAGGTGGTGCCATGCCACACGCCCATGAGCCCCATGTTCACCACGAGCGCGACATAGGAGGCGGTGTGCCGGTTCGCGAAGCTCTTGCGCCGGACGAAGCTCATCAGCAGCCGGGTGTAGACATAGTCGCGCAGCCAAAACGACAAGGTGATGTGCCACCTGTTCCAGAACTCCTTGATCGAGGCCGACACGAACGGCAGCCGGAAGTTCATCGGCGTCCTGATCCCGAACAGGTGGGACGCCCCGACCGCCATCAGCGAATACCCGGCGAAGTCGAAGAACAGGTGGAAGGAGTACAGGTACATGTAGGCGAGGGTCCCGGCGGGCCCGTCCCCCAGCGTGAGCAGCCACCCGGCGAACAGCGCCGAGGCCGCGAACTTGTACACCGCCCCGAGCAGCAGCAACCACAGCCCGCGGCCGAGCAGGCCGACGTATTCGTCGCGGTCGAAGGTGCGCTCGGCGTCCTGCAGGAAGCGGCGCGACCGGTCGATCGGGCCGGACGACAGCGTCGGGAAGAACGCCACGAAGTAGAGGTAGTCGAGCACCCCCTGGCGGGTGATGAGCTTGTCGGAGATCTCGACGATCACCTGGACCGCCCGGAAACTCAGGTAGGACACCCCGATGAACCCGAGGCTCGGGACGTCGAACAGGCCAGTGACCTTCACGATCACCAGCGGGACGAGGGCCGCGGCGACCGCGAGGCGCCGCTCGTGGCGGTTGGTGTTGCCGTAGCGGGTGACGAACCACAGGTGGGCCTTCATCACCAGGGTCTCGCCGACGAGGAAGGCCGCGAGCAGCACCAGCTGCCGTGGCGTCGGAATCAGCAGGAAGAGCGTCGCGGCCAGGCTCGCCGCCATCCCGTACCACCTGATCCGCCGCCCGGCCAGGCCGAGCGCCACCGCGGGCGCGGCGACCAGCGCCAGCAGCACGAAGAACCCGATGTCGCCGAAACTGGTCACCGGTGCTCTTTCAGCGCTGCCCGGTCGATCTTGCCATTCGGGGTGAGCGGCATCTGGGCCACGTAGCCGAAGGTTTTCGGCACCATGTAGTCGGGCACCAGGTCCCGCAGCGCCCGCTTCAGCTCGGCGGTGCGCCGCAGCGGGCTAGCCGGGACGCCCTCGGCCAGCTGGACCACCGCGTGCAGGTGGGTGATCGTCCCGGCATGTCCCGCCACCGGGACGACGACGCCGTGCTGCACCCCGGACAGCTTCCGCAGGTTCGCCTCGATGTCTTCGATCTCGATCCGGTAGCCGTGCAGCTTGATCTGGAAGTCCAGCCTGCCCAGGAAGTGCACCATCCCTCCCGACAGGTACCCGGCGTCCCCGGTGCGGTAGGCGCGGACGGGGTGGCCGTCCACCTCCACCTCGGTGAACACGGCCGCGCTCAGGTCCGGGCGGCGATAGTAGCCGAGGCTGACGGTGTCGCCGATGATGACGATCTCGCCCTGCTCCCCGTCGGCGAGGCAGCGGCCCTCGGCGTCCCAGATCTGGATCGTGGTGCCTGGTTTGGGATATCCGACCGGCAGCACCGGGTGGCTGGCCAGCAGTTCCTCGTCGCAGACCACCGAGGTCACGGCGACCGTGGATTCCGTCGGGCCGTACGTGTTCAGCACCCGGGCGCCGGGGAAGCGGTCGCGCAGCCTCGCGGCCGTGTCGTTGCTCAGCGCCTCCCCGCAGAAGATGAGGGTCTCCAGCCGGGGCAGCGTCCCGGCCCCGAACTCGGGCAGGGCGAGGCACAGGTCGGCGAAGGAGGGCGTAGAGACCCACACGCTGGCGTCCGAGCGGGCCAGTTCCCCCGCCAGATCCCGGAACCGGGCGATCTGGTCCTTGTCGATGCTGTGGATCGTGCCGCCCGAGGCCAGCCCCATCATCAGTTCGTAGACCGACAGGTCGAACGAGAAGGGGGCCTGGTTGAGGTAGGTCTGGTGCCCGTCTGGGACCAGCGACAGCGCCCACGAGGTGAACCGGTTCACCGCCCGGCGGGAAATCTGCACGCCCTTGGGGTCGCCGGTGCTGCCGGAGGTGTAGATGATGTAGAAGGGTTCGTCGAGCCCCACCCCGGGGGCTGGCTCCCCCGTCGCCTCGGGCAGGGCCGCCACCTCGTCGGCGGTCAGGACGCCGACGCCCGGCAGGTCGACGGGTTCGACCGCGATGAGCAGCGGGGACGCCGACGAGGCGGCGATGGCCTGCACCCGGCGGGCCGGGAGCGAACTATCGACCGGGATGTAGGGGTGCCCGGCCTTGACGCAGCCGAGGAAGGACACCAGCATCAGCGGTTGCTTGTGCCCGTAGACCAGCACGGGCTCGCCGGGATTCAGCCCGCGTCCCCGCAGATGTTCGGCCAGTGCTTCCGAGCGCCGGTGCAACTCGGCATAGGTCAGTTCCTCGCCCCGCCACCGGTGCGCCACCGACCCACCCCGCTGCGCGGCGTGACGGGCGACAGCCTCGATCACATCCACCTAACCGTCTCCCCGCCTTCTCGACCTGATGCGAGACGCATGCTAACCGCAGCGGGGCCCGCACGGAAAACTCAGGAGAAGAGGCCCCTAGCCAGCCAGGAATCCTCGGCGAAACCGCCCGGGATCGCGAACACCGCCGACCCGATGGCGTGGGTCCATTCGTTGAGCGCGTCCGAGGCGTCCAGGTTCTTCTGGATCGGGATGAACTGTTTGGCGATGTCGGCCTGGAAACTCATGAACACCAGCCCGGCGCTGAGCTTCACCTCCCCGTCGGCGTACTCCTCGTGGGTGTAGTTGAGGCCCCGCCGGAAGATGCGCCGCCCATCGTTGAACCGGGGGTGGGAGCGGCGGGCGTGGGCGTCGGCAGGGATGACGAGCCGCCCGTCCTCGTGCGCCTCGAAATCCATCTCGTCGGTCTCCTTGGTGCCGGTGAGCGGCGCCCCATTAGCGAGGTTGCGGCCGATGACCAGTTCCTGGCGGTCCCTCACCAGCTTGTCCCAGGTCGCCAGCTCGAACTCGATGCGGCGCACCACCAGCGTGGTGCCGCCAGCGAACCAGGCGGGTGGGTCCGTGGGCCACAGCGTGGCGTCCCGGTCGGTCCCGGCGGGGTTGGCGGTGCCGTCGACCTGGCCGAACAGGTTGCGTCCGGTGACCGGGCTGCCGGTGGCGTCCAGCGTCCGCCAGAAGGCGTGCTGCACCCAGCGGACGGACGCGAACGGTGCGGCGTCGCGGATCAGGCGGCTGGCGGCGTGCTCGACCGATGTGGTGTCGTCGGCCGCGATCAGCAGCAGCAGGTCGCCGCCGGACCAGCGGTCTTGCAGCCGGTCGTGCTTCATGGGTGGGATCTCGACGAACCCGTCGGGGGCTTGGCCCGCCAGCCCGTCGAGGGTGAACACCTTCGGGCCGAGGCCGACCGTGACCGTCAGCGAGACGTTGGCCTGGGCCAGTTCGGGCGCGGTGTCGCCGAGGATGCCCTCGCCCTTCATGAGCAGCGCGATGTCGGTGCTCCAGACCCTCATGAGCCGCCCGAGCGCCGCGACGTCCACGCCCGGTTTGAGGGTGAACGCGACCAGCCGGTGGGCGGCCGGGGCCGGGGTCACGATGCCGGCCTGGTGCGTGCCGTGGGGGGAATAGCTCTGCCTGACCACCTCGGGTCCTGGCGGTTCGGGGACGCTCCAGCGTCCGGCCAGGGCACCGGCGAGTGCGCCGACGCCGCCCGCACCGGCGTAACCGAACAGCTGCCGCCGTGCCACGTTCTCCTGCACCATGCCGGTCATGCTACCCAGATTCGTCTGGGTGGTGGCGTCCGAACCCGGCTAGTAGCATGCGGCGCATGAAACGAAGTGTCGCAGCGCTGGCGATCCCGCTCGTCCTCGCCGCCGGATGCGCGTCCACGGCGCCGAAGGTCAAGGCGGCTGGCATCGTCGTCGAGAAACCCTGGGTCCGTACCACGGACGGCGCGACCAACCAGACGATGACGGCGCTCTTCGCCGACCTCACCAACCCGACGGCCAGCGACATCTCGCTCACCTCGGCCGACTGCGGGTCCGTGGCGGGCAAGACCGAGATCCACGAGATGGTCAAGGGCGAGGACGGCAAGATGATGATGCGGGAGGCCGCCAGCGGCGCGTTGGTCCCGAAGGAGAGCCATCTGCACATGAAGCCGGGCGGCTACCACGTCATGCTCATGATGCTGAAGAAGGAACTGCCGGTCGGCGATGAGGTGACCTGCACGCTGAAGTTCAGCGACGGAGCCACCAAGGAGGTCAAGGCGCCGGTCAAGGAGTTCACCGAGGAAGAGGACCACTACCACACCCCCATGCCGTCGGCGGATACCGAACCCAAGGGCTGATCCCGTAGGCCGCGGGGCGCGCCCGTCGCCGGGCGATGCGGGCCTCCCGCTCACCAGGTCCCGCGGGCTGGACGTCCCTGGGGTCACCGCCCGGGGACGCACCCGGCCGGGGGCCTCTCTCGCCGTGGCCGGGTGGCGCGGGACCCGGGGACCAGTTCTTACACCAGGTCGCGGGAGACGGCCGCGGCGGCTTCGCGTCCGCTGCGTACCGCCCCCTCCATGTAGCCGTTGAAGCGGGTCGCGTATTCGGCACCGGCCCAGTGCAGGACGCCCTCGGGCTGCCCCAGTTGCGGACCGGTCGCGGTCCATACCCCCGGCGCGAAGTGGGCGCCGTGGCACCCGCCGGTGTAGGGCTCGGCCGACCAGTCCCGCTCGATGTATTCGGCCGGGTTCGCCGCGATCTGCCCGAATGCCCTAACCAGCGAGTCGGTGAACGCCCGCTGCCGCAGCGTCACCGAGCGGCGCGACAGCGAGTCGGCGTCGGCGCCCTCGAAGAAGCCGAGCAGCGTGCCCCGCTTGCGGCCCTCCCCTGAGGTTTCCAGGGTGACCCGGACGGCCCCCTCGTCGGAGCCCATCTGCCCGCTCAGCCCCTGCTCGCGCCACCAGGGCTCGTCGTAGGTGAGGAAGGCCTTGATGACGTTGCCCGGCGGGATCTTGCCCGCCACCTCGCCGCGCCACGGCGGCAGCGGCGGGTCGTAGTCCAGTTGGACGCCCAGCCGTGGCGGCATGGTGTTGATGACGCGCCTAGCCTCGATCGTCGTGCCGGATTCCAGCGTGATCGTCGCGCGATCCGCGGTGTGGGCGATGCCGGTGACCGGGGCGCCGAGCCTGATCCGGTCGCCGAGTTCGGCGGCCATGCGTTCGCACAGCGCGAAGATGCCGCCCTCGATCCGGTGCTGGTTGAGGCCGCCGTTGGCCGCGGCCAGGCCCTCCAGGTCCACCCCTGTGGTGGCCTGGTGCAGGCCCATCTCCAGCGTCGCGTCCTCCGGCACGGGACCGAAGGCCGCCTCGAAGATCTCGCTGAACCGTGCCGCGCCGCCGGCGGTGCGCAGGTTCGTCGAGATCCAGCTCCGCAAGTCCTGTTGCAGCCAGGCGGCGTTGCCGACGGCCCAGGCCTCGTCCTTGGCCAGCCGGTCCGCGAGGCGGCGGAACCTCATGACGCCCTGCCCGAGATCGGCGACCTCGAAGGGGGTCAGCATCGGGGCGTCCTCTTTGGACGGCACGTGCAGCGTCTTGCCCTGCAACCGGATCGTGAACTCCCCCGTGCTGGGCAGGCCGATGAGCCCCAGACCGTAGCGTTCGGCCAGTTCGTACATGAGGTCGTGGCCGGGGCCGATCCACTGGCCGCCGAGTTCGACGAGTTCGCCGTCGCTGAGGAACCCGTTCTCGACCCGGCCACCAATCCGGTCGCGCGCCTCGATCACCACCACGCTGATGCCCCGGCGGACCAGATCCTGCGCGGCGGAGAGCCCTGCCAGGCCCGCTCCGATGATGGCGCAATCGAACATGGCCCCTCCTGACTCCCGGACGCGGCTCTGCGCCCGTCAGGCACGACTCTATCGACACCGGTTGCGGAGCCGAGCGGCACCCCTGCCCGACGCAGCCCGCAAGGACGTGAACCGGAACGGGAACCGCCGGTGTCCCTCCTTGCCCGTGGGAACCCATTTCCTTAGCCTGGAGCCATCTCCTCACGCCGGATGAGATCAGCATCGCCGACTCCGCCCGCACCTATGACGAAGGCCCACCTACATGAGACGAAGCCTGGCTCCTGAGAAACCCGATAGCGCCGCGTCCTCTCCACCGGGTCGTTGGCACGCACCGGAGTGGGCCAGATGAAGAGCAACGGGATCAGGCTCGCCTACATCATCGCAATCACCTACGCGTTCCTTGGCTCGTTCCTGTTTCTGCGTGGGCTTGATAACGCCGGTGTCCTCGGAGCCGACGCGGTTGTCCAGGTATCGGGCGACCAGACGGTTCCCAGCGCAGACGTCGTCAACAC
>JAUMWV010000026.1 GCA_030529455.1 Propionibacteriaceae bacterium
GCTCGGCCGCCTGGGACTCAGCGGCCAGCTCCCGAACCACCTGCTCAATGAGCTGCCTCATGGTGTTGGTATCAATGGTCATGACCCACCTCAAATGCTTTCCGGGCTGATGGCCTGGCGGATGCCCTTGATCTGGTCCCAACGCTGATCCGACATCTGGTACCCGGTTGTCGGCCCGTGGTAATCGTTGGGGTAGTTGACGGCCGAGATGACGTTGAAGTCGGCGTCGAAGATGGCCGAGGTGTGCAGGTAGTCGCCAGCCACCCGGCGCTTCAGCAGGTTGAACACCGCCTCGGCGACGTCCTCGAAACCGGCCCGGGACAGGGCCTTGGTCACGTCCACACCGGTCACCCCGCGCTTCATCATCTCTTCGGCGGCCTTCAGGTCCTCGACCACGTTGCGCTTCGGCACGTCGTTGGAGCCGTGGGCGTAGGTGACGGCCTCGACCTCGGCGTCCGTGATCGGGGTGAGGCCCAGTTCGGCGAACACCCCCTGCAGCGCCTTCGCCGCCTTGCGGCGCACCGCGATGACGTCCTCCTCCAGCACTGGGGTGAGGCCGCCATCGACCCGCAGGTCGCGCTGGATGATGTTCCAGTCGTCGAAGTCCTCGGCGTCCCAGTTCGACCCGGCGAACATGTTGTCGTAGTTCGGGGTGGCCGAATAGCCCGAGCAGATGAAGTCGGTGCCGGGGACGAACTGCATGAGCGAACGCGCCACCCGCCGCAGGTCCGAGTGCGTGAACGTCTGGTCGTTGCTGGAGGCGCATTCCAGGTCGAGCATCATCGCGATGAGGTTCTCGGCCAGGATCGCCCGGATGCCCTGGGGTACACCGGCCGGGACGCCCACACAGCTCACCGAACCGTTCTGGGTGCCCTGGGAACCGGCCGCCTTGGTGACGAACAGGCAGCGGGCCTCCAGGTAGAGCATGGACTTGCCTTCGGCGTAACCCATCTGCACCTCCGAGCCGGTGCCCGAGGTGAAGCGCATCTTCAGGCCGCGGGAGGCGTAGCTGGAGGCGAGGAAGGCCTTCGACCAGGGGGTGTCGTCGCCGTCCATGAACACCGCCTCGGTGCCGTACACCGAGACGGTCTCGGCGTAGGCGGTCAGGCCGCGCATGCCGAGCTGCAGCTCGGTGGCCTCCTCGACCGCGCACTGGGTGAGGATGCCGGGACGCCCGGTCTGCGCGCCGACCAGCAGGCTGAGCGCGTTGAACGGCGCGTACCGCACGACGCCGACCGTGGTCTCCTGCTCGGCGAAGCCCCGCAGCGCGGCCTCGGCGGCGTCCGCGGCGATCTGGGCCGGGTGGTCGAGCACGTTGGTGACGTGGCACTGGTTCGCTGGGCTCTTGCGGGCACGCAGCTTGTTGACCGCCATCATCATCTCCAGCACGCTCATGTTGCCGACCACCTCGGTCACCTTGGCCGGGGTCATGGCCGTGGTGAGCGGGATGATGGTGCTGCGCGGGATGTTGATATCGACCAGCATCCGGGCGGCCTCCAGCGAATCCAGCCGGTTCGCCTCCTCGGCCCGCTCGATGTTGATGCCGTAGTTGGCGATGAAGGTGTCCAGCATGTCGAACTGGTCACGGGTCTTGCCGTCCAGTTCGACGATGCGTCCGTTCTCCACCCGCACCGACGGTTTCGGGTCCGCCGGGCTGTCCATCGCGATCAGGCCGACCTCTGGCCATTCGCTGACGAAACCGTCCTGGTTGACCGGCCGGGCGTCCAGCGCCTCGAATCGTTTCGATCTCATAGCGGCGGCCCCTTAGATGTAGGGGGTGGTGACCGAGGCGGGACGATCCCCGAGCGCCCCGAGCAGCCCGAGGCCGACCTCGCGGGCGGCGACGATCGCCTGGCGCACGGCTCCGGAATCACCGCTGAGGAAGGAGATGACCTCGTTCGACATGGAGGTTCCGCCACCGGGGCTGGCGTAGCCGACGACCTCGACGGTCGCGGCCTTCACCGCGGTGTCGGCCATGACCACGCCGATCGCGGCGGGAGCGCCGACGGTGATGCCGAAGGACTTGCCCAGGGGCGCCCCGAAGGCCTTGTTCAGCGCGTAGGAGGCGCGGGCGGTGTACTGGAACTCCAGGTGCCCGGCGTCGTTGGCGTACACGTCGCCGAAGGTGCGGTCCAGCTCACCGAGGGCGACCTCGACGGCGCGGCGGGCGTCCGAGACGTCCTCGGCGCCGAAGACGATCAGCGACCCGTGACCGGCCCCGCCCTTGGTGTCGCGGGGCAGCTCAATCGTGAGGATCTCGCTGTTGGTCGCCTTGACGGCCTCGTCCGCCGCGAAAATGTGCGGGCCCGCACCGGTGCGGGCACCGACAATGCCGATCGAGCGATAAGCCTGGTCCAGCTTCATCATCTTGTGCAGCTGCGGATCGACATTGGCGATGACCAACCCGATGGTGTCCCCCAGCGGGTTGGTCCCGACAAACTCTGTGTGGGCCGGGCGCTCGCCCGCCGCTGGCGCCGGGGCGTCCTGACCCATTTTCTTCATGACTTCCGTCATGACCTTGTTGATGAGATCGTCAGACATCGTCTACCTCCGGCTACTTCGCCTGGGACGGGAGGATCTTCTCGACATCGGTGTGCGGGCGCGGGATCACGTGCACGCTCACCAGTTCCCCGACCTTGCCCGCGGCGGCAGCACCCGCATCCGTCGCGGCCTTGACCGCGCCGACGTCGCCCCGGACCATGACGGTGACGAAACCGGCACCGATCTTCTCGCTACCGATCAGATGAACATTGGCAGACTTCACCATCGCGTCGGCCGCCTCGACGGCGCCCACAAACCCCTTGGTCTCAACCATTCCGAGGGCTTCTTGCATCTCGACTCCTTCGTCTCTCGCGCCGTATCCGGCCATGTTGGGGACACGATAGGCACGGTTGTGATACACAACACGCCCCGGTTGTTACACAGATTTGATCCCCCGGAACACGCCCCATTGACCGGACAAGCCGCTGACCGTAGGCTGACTGCCAGCCCCGCACCCAGCGTGCGTATGCAGCCTAGAACCTAGTTACACCCCTAGACCGACTAGAATCGCACCCCAGCGTGCGTATGCAGACTGAGACCGGAGTGAACATGTCGATGCCGACTGATATGAGCGACAAACAACGCATCATCCAAGAGTTCGTCCCCGGCAAACAGGTCACGCTCGCTCATATCATCGCCAACCCGGACCCGGCACTGCTGCCCAAGATCGGCGTCGCCGGAGGAAACCGCGGAGCGATCGGCGTGTTGACGATTACCCCCGGCGAGGCCGCCGTCATCGCCGCCGACATCGCGACCAAGGCGGCCGGGGTCGACCTGGCCTTCGTGGACCGCTTTTCTGGTTCGCTGCTGATCGTCGGCGGGCTCACCGACGTGGAATCCGCCGTCGAGGGAATCGTCGAAACCCTCAAAGAGGTACTCAACTTCACCCCGGCACCGATGACCCGGACGTAACGTGGGCATGAAGACGGTGCTCCTGGTCGGCAGCGTGGGCAGCGGAAAGACGACCTTCCGCCAGCAGCTCCAGTCCGAACCCATCAGCTACGCCAAGACCCAGTCCATCGAAGTCATCAACGGCGTGATCGACACCCCGGGGGAATACCTCGAATTGGGACGCTACAAGCGCGCCCTGCTCCTGGCCTCATACGACGCCGACGCCGTGGTGCTGATCCAGTCCGCGGTGTGCACCGAGTCCCGGTTCCCGCCGGGTTTCGCGTCCTCCTTTCCCAGCGTGGTGATCGGCGTCGTCAGTAAGATCGACTTGGCTTCACCAGAGCAGATCGCCGACGCCGTCACGATGCTCAGCCTCGCGGGGGCCCGGCACGTCCTGACCGTGGACTCACTATCTGGACATGGATTCGACGCAGTGAGGGAGGTTTTGTGCAGAACAACATCATCCTGAGCCCCAGCGTCGCCAATAGCCTCGACCTGCGCGCCCTAGTCAACGTCGACAAGCTCCAGCGCATCCAGGACGAGTTCGCCGCCGACACCGGCCTGGCCATGATTACCGTGGACGCCATGGGGGTACCGGTGACCCAGGCGTCCCAGTTCTCCACCCTGTGCCAGTTCCTGCGCCGCGACCCCGAGATCCGCAAGCAGTGTTATAGCTGCGACGCCCACGGTGGGTTGCAGAGCGCGATCGAGGGACGCCCGGTGGTCTACCAGTGCCATGCCGGGCTGGTGGACTTCTCGGTCTCCATCGTGTGGGGGCAGCAATACCTCGGTGCCGTGCTGTGCGGCCAGGTGCTGCTGGACAACGGCCAGGAGGCCCTGAGGCAGATCATGGCCCGCTCCGACCTGAGCCAGGCCGGGGAGCACATCATGAAGCTATTCGACCAGGTCAAGGTGGTCGACGTGGGACGCCTCCAGCAGGCCGCCAACGAGGTCGTGCAGCTGGCCAACGAGTCGCTGGGTTCCCGGCTGTCCACCATCGACCGCGCCGAGACCGGCATCTGGCTGGGGCGGCTGCCCTCGTTCACCGACCCGGCCAGCAACGAGGTGCTGGCCCCCTTGCTGGCGGGCCGGTCGAAGGCGCTGCCGCTCATCCCGATCCAGCCCGAGGCCGCGCCCTCGAAGCGGCTGGACGCCACCGAGATCGCCCGCAACATCCAGCAGGCGAACGTGGCCGCGAACCTGGAACTGCTCGGCAGCTACCTGGACGGCCTGTTCCCCCGGTGGAGCCAGAAGGTCAAACGCGCCGACCTGGCCGAGTTCGAGGACCTGCTCATCGGCCTGGCCACCAGCGAGGCGGTGCAGTTCGGACGCGACATCTCCCAGACCGTCATCCGCCACCGCAACCAGCGGCGCAGCCCGATGAACCGCTACGAGTGCCAGGTCTACTGCGAGCGGCTACTGATCCAGTTGCACAATCTGTTGGAGCCCAGGCTTGAGCGCACCGACCGGAACATCGCGTCCCTGCTCAACGAGATCGAGAAGAATCCCACCAGCTTCCTGACGCTGCGCAAGGCCGCCGACTACCTCATGGTGTCGGAGTCCCACCTGTCGCGGAAGTTCAAGGAACGCACCGGGCAGAGTTTCATCAGCTACGTGACCGGCAAGCGGCTGGAACGGGCCAAACTCATGCTCGCCCACACCTCCAAGCCCGTGCTGCGCATCGCCGCCGAGCTGGACTTCCGCCCCCACAACTACTTCTCCCGCGCCTTCAAGCAACAGGTCGGCGTAACCCCCAGTGAATATCGACGAACACAGATGGCGGTCCACCATGGCTGATTTCCGGTTGTCTACTCTCATCCGCATGGGCGAAGGGGCCGTCGGCGCCCTTGAGCGGCATCGTCAGGAGCGGGTGTTCCTGGTCTCCGACGAGCAGCTGTCCCAGACCGCGGGCTATCGCGAGGTCCGGTCCCAGTTCGCCGGGCCCGTCGCGGAATATCTGGATGTCCAGCCCGACCCCAGCGCCACCGAGGTCGCCCGGGGGGTGCTGGCCTACCTCGAGTGCGAGCCCGATGTCGTGGTGGCCTTCGGCGGCGGCTCGGTGATCGATGCGGCCAAGGCGATGCACCACATGGCGATGGCATCCGGGGGCGGTGCCCGGCACGGCATCGTCGCGATCCCGACCACGAGCGGCTCGGGCTCCGAGGTGACCTCGTTTTCGGTGGTGACCGATGAGGAGAAGCAGGTCAAGGTGCCCCTGATCTCCCCCAACCTGATCCCGACGATGGCGATCCTGGACCCGGGGATGGTGACGAGCTGCCCGCCACGCCTGACCGCCTATTCCGGGATGGACGCCGTCACCCACGCCATCGAGGCCTACGTGTCGACGGGGGCCAACGACTTCACCGATGCCTGCGCCGAGAAGTCCATCCAGCTCTCCTTCAACGCGCTGCCCCGCTGCTATTCCCAAGGCTCCGACCTGGCGGTGCGGGAGCGCATGCACAATGCGTCCTGCCTGGCCGCCATCGCCTTCGACAACGCCGGTCTCGGCCTCGTCCACAGCCTGGCCCACGCCCTGGGCGGACGCTTCCACGCCCCACACGGGATGCTGAACGCGATCCTGCTGCCCCACGTCATCGAGTTCAACGCGACCGACCCCGCCACGGCCCGCCGGTATGCCCGGCTGGCCCAGCTGTGCGGTTTCCCGGCCAACCAGGACCGAGTCGGCGCGCTCAACCTGGCCTCCCGGGTGCGGCGGCTGGCCGAGGCGGTCGGCGTCCGCGGCGGGCTTGAGGCGGCGGCCGGTATCCCGCGGGCCGAGCTCACCGCTGCACTCACCGAGGTGGCCGAGACCGCGCTGGCTGACCCCTGCACCACCACGAACCCGGTCCCGGCGACCCGCGCGGACCTGGAGCGGCTGCTGCGTTCCGCCACCTAACCCGCCAAGGCAGAACGGATGTCCGGCCCTCCTGCCCCGAACTCGTTCGATAGGGTGAAGCGCGTGAAGCAGCTCAGCGTCGAAGAACTTGCCCAGAGGGTGCTCGAAGGCTCCCGCTCGCACATGGCCCGCGCCATCACGATCGTCGAGTCGAGCCGTCCCGATCACCGCACCCAGGCCCACGACCTGCTGCGGCTGCTCGCCCCGCACACCGGCAACGCGGTCCGGGTCGGGGTCACCGGCGTCCCCGGGGCGGGCAAATCCACCTTCATCGACGCGATGGGGGTGCGGCTGATCGAACAGCACGGCCAGCGCGTCGCGGTGCTGGCGGTGGACCCGTCCTCGACCAAGACGGGCGGTTCCGTGCTCGGCGACCGCACCCGGATGGGCGACCTCGCCAACCGGCCCGAGGCCTTCGTCCGGCCGTCCCCGTCGGCGGGGCACCTGGGCGGCGTGGCCCGGGCGACCCGCGAGTCGATGATCGTGGTCGAGGCCGCTGGCTACGACGTGGTGCTGGTCGAGACCGTGGGCGTCGGCCAGTCAGAGGTCGCGGTCGCGGGCATGGTCGACACCTTCCTCATGCTCGCGGTCGCCCGCACCGGCGACCAGTTGCAGGGCATCAAGCGGGGCATCCTCGAACTGGCCGACGTCATCACGGTCACGAAGGCAGACGGGGACAACGCGGCCGAGGCCCGGGTCGCCGCCCGGGAGCTGAGCATCGCCATGAAGCTCATCAGCTCGGATTCCGACAAGCGCCGCGTCCCCGTCATGACCTGCTCGTCCTATACCGGTGACGGCCTCGACGACGTCTGGCAGGCGGTGCTGGACCACCGGGCCTATCTCAAATCCTCGGGTTCGCTCGCCGACCGGCGCCGCGATCAGCAGAAGGCCTGGCTGTGGAACATGGTGCGCGACGAGCTGATGGAATCCCTCAACACCTCGGCCGCCGCCCGGGAGGCCGGGATCAAGGCCGAGGCCGCGCTGGACGACGAGGCCCTGAGCGCCCTGGAGGGGGCCGCCGACATCCTGCGCGCCTTCGCCTCCGACGTGCCGAAGATGAGCTGGGCCAAGTAGCCCCCGCGAGACTGGGGACGCCACACGCATGCCATTCTGGGACGGTGCCCGCCAGGCCCGGACGGACAGCACCAGCCTGCGGAACCGCCCGGCCCCGCCCCGCGGGTCAGGACGCGAGCGCCCGCTTCAGGAAAGCGCAGACCTCCGCCGTGGTCTCGTCCAGGTCGGCGCCGTGTTCGACCAGTTGCACGGCACCCTGGATCGCGCCCGCCGCGACCGCGGTGACGGCCCGGACGTTGGCCGCGCCGAACTCGGCCACGACGACCGACAGCGGTGCCATGAGCTGGTCGTGCAGCACCCGGATGCGCTGACGGCATTCCTCGGGGGCGCCGTGCAGCGAGATCGGGCGGTTGGGGGTGTGCCCGGCCTGGGCTATCGCCAGCATGGCCGACACGTAGGCGGTGAGCCGGGAGACCGGGTCGTCCCCCGCCGCCGCGAGCGCCGCCGCGACTTCGAGTTCAGCGAGGCGGAACAGCTCTTCGACCGCTCCGGCCACCAGCGAGGCGGTCGACGGATGGTATTGGTACACGCTGGTTCTGGCGAGCCCGGCCCGTTCGGCGACGGCCGCCGGGGTCACGGCGTTCTGTCCTTGGCTGATGAGCAGGTCGACGGTGGCTTCGAGGATGGCCCGTTCCTTCTGAGCGCGGTGCTCCGCCACGGTCGGCGCGTCGATCTTCGGCATGGTCTTAGCATAGCGATTTTTTATCGACATGCTGTCGATATATTATCGTTCCCGCGGCGTCCGGTGTTCCAGGCTAACACCCCCGGCCGCGGCTCGCATCCGGCCCCGACGAAGCAGGCGCGACATGGAACTTCGTGACCACCCGAAGCGCTGGATCGCGCTCGCCGGTGTCGCGCTCGGCACCTCGCTGGTCATCATGGACGCCACCATCGCCAACGTGGCGCTGCCGGTCATCATCACCGACCTGAACCTTACCCCAACTCAGGCGGAATGGATGAACGCCGCCTACTCCCTGGTCTTCGCCTCGCTCATGCTGCTGTCGGGACGGCTCGGCGACCTGTACGGCCGCAAGACCATGTTCCTCATCGGAATCTCAGGGTTCACGCTCTCCTCGCTGGCGGTCGGATTCGCCCCCGATCCGGGCATCCTCATCGCCGCCCGGCTCGCTCAGGGGATCAGCGCGGCGATGGTCCTGCCAGCGACCCTATCGAGCATCAACGCGCTGTTCCGCGGGCAAGAACGCCCCGTCGCCTTCGCCGTCTACGGCGCGACCATCGGCGGGATGGCCGCCCTCGGCCCCCTGATCGGGGGCTGGCTCGCGGCCAGCGTCTCCTGGCGCTGGGCGTTCTGGCTCAACCTGCCGTTCGGCCTGCTCACCCTCGCGCTGGCCGCGTCCACACTGCCCGAGACCCGCGACCCCCAGCTGCGGCGCGGCCTCGACATTCCGGGGACAATACTGGCCACGCTCGGACTGGGCTGTGTGGTCTTTGGGCTGATCGAGGCGACCACCTTCGGGTGGTGGCGCCAAGCGGACGGGTCCTGGTCCCCCATCCCGTTCGCGATCGCTCTCGGCCTGGGGCTACTCCTCTCTTTCACCATCGTCGAGGCCCAGCGCGGCCGTACTCACCGGCCGGTGCTGGCCCACCTCGGACTGTTCCGGCTCAGGACTTTTCGCTACGGAGCGATAGCCGCGTTCATCGTCCACCTCGGCGAGTTCGGGCTCCTGTTCACCCTGCCGCTGGTGCTCCAGGGAGCCATGGGATACGGCCCGCTGGGCACGGGAGGGTTGATCCTGGCGCTGGCCGTGGGCGCCTTCGCCGCGTCCGGCCTGGTGCCCGCCCTGACCAGGCGGATCGGCCAGCGGGACGTGGTCCGCGTGGGGCTGGGACTGGAAATGGGCGCGGTCGCGCTCCTGTCCGTGACGCTGCCCAGCCCACCCTGGCTGCTGTCGGCGCTCATGTTCGCCTATGGCACCGGCGTGGGCCTGGCCACGGCGCAGCTGACCAGCGTCGGCCTGGCCGAGGTGCCGCGCAAGCTGTCGGGTGAGGCGTCCGGCCTGCAGGCCACGGTGCGCCAGCTCGGCTCGGCGCTGGGCGTCGCGCTGCTCGGCGGGCTGCTCATCACGTCGCTGACCGGCGGAACCGACCAGCGCCTCCGGGACGCGGGGCTCCCGCCACAGACCCGCTCCAGCATCGTGGAGACCGTGCGCGGCTCGGTCGGTGCCACGATCCCCGATCTGGCCCACGACCCCCACCTGGCGGGCGCGCCAGCCGGGGCCGCCGAGTCGGTCGTCGGGCTCGCCTCCGAGGCGATGGTGTCGGCGGCCAGGCTCACCACGGGCGCCGCAGCGGGCTTCCTCGCGCTCGGCCTACTCTCGACCATCGCGCTGCCAGCCCTCCGGGACGAGCCCCTGACAAGCGACGACGCAAAGCCCGTGAAGATGCGGCCAGAACTTCCCTGAGGTGCACTCCTGCTCGGCTAGGCTGGCCGCGAATGGGGCGAATCATGCAATTGGGGAGGCAGAGAGCACACATGACACAGCAGCAGATCAGTAGAAGAAGCGTCGTCAAGGGCGCCGCGTGGGCGACCCCAGCGGTGCTGGCCGCAACAGCCATGCCGGCCTTCGCGGCATCGTGCGACCCGTCGGTGCAGTTGCGGACCTTCCTCGCTCGCCACGAATACAACAAGAAGGGCTACACCTACCGCCTAGCCTTCGTCGGCGGCACCCCGGGCAGCCCCTACACCGGCCTGGTCGTGGCCGGGCTCAACCCGAGCCACACCATCGAGGGCGCGACCATTGAGCTCATGCTCTCCGACGTGTCCGACGACATGCACTTCGACCCAGACCCGACCAGCGCCATCGGCGACCGTGCGAACCGCTGGTCTCCGCTCGCCCGGGTCGGCACCGTCACCAAGAACGGGCGGGTCTACGACCGTTTCGTCTCGACCTACATCGGGCCGCCGCTGCCCTTCCAGTCCATTTCGATGTCGATCCCGCTGGCGTTCCTCTCGCAGCCCATGACGATCGACGACCTGGAGCCGACCTCTGGCTACACCATCGCGAAGGCGACCGTGAACGGCAAGACCTTCACGCACGAGACCCCGCCTCGCGACCTCGGCTGGTCCGTCGGCGGCTTCCGCTCCCGCAGCACCGCCGGGCGCGGCACCGCGGTCGCCGTGCTGCCGTAGGGAAGGCCGCAATCCATCGGTTTCGCCACGAGGACACGCCTTCAGCTGCACCCCGGACACGGTGGTGCGGCTCAAGGCGCGATGGGCCGGGATGCCGCAGAGCGGGCGCCGCGCACCGCTTCCCCCTCGGCCGGGTATCATCCCTAGCTATCCCCGGTCTCAGGATGCGTTTCGTGAAGACCAGTAAGATTGCGCTGTCGTCCTTGGAGGGAGTGCTGCGGTGGGACTGTTCGACAGAGCCGAGAAAAAAATTGAATCGGCGGTCAGCGGTGTCTTTGCCCGCGCCTTCAAAGGCGACGTGCAGCCGGTCGAGATCACTGCCCAGCTACAGCGCGAGCTGGACGCCGAAGCCAAACTGCTGAGCCGAGACAAACGCCTGGTTCCCAACGACTTCGTCGTCCACCTGTCCGAACACGATTACAACCGGCTCGCCCCCTATTCCAAGACCCTGAACTCCGAGATCGTCGCCGAGCTGCGCGGCTATGCCGCCGACCGCGGCTACGTGTTCAATGGCCCCGTCTCGATCCACTACGAGCTAGACCCAGACCTGCCCACCGGCAAGCTGAGCGTCCGCAGCTCCGCCGTCGCCGGGGTCGATGCCCCGGACACGCCGGGCCAGCTGCGCCGCGGCAGGCTGGTGCTTGAGGTCAACGGCGTGCGCCACCCCCTCGCCGGTTCGCTGGTAATCGGCCGCGGCAGCACCGCCGACCTGCGGATCAACGACCCGGGCATCTCCCGGGAACACGCCCGCATCACCGTCGTGGGTTCCCCCGAGAACCCGGCCATCACCATCGAGGACATGGGCTCAACCAATGGGGTGCGGGTGAATGGGGTCCGCACGACGTATGCGGCGCTGACCGAAGGCAGCCGCATCGAGATCGGCTCGACCCGCATGCTGGTGCATGCACCGCTGGGGGACACGTGAACGACCTCATCGTCGCCACCATCAAGGTCTCCTTCCTGGCCCTGCTGTGGCTGTTCATCCTCTTCGTCGCCAACGTGATCCGCACCGACATGTTCGGCCGGAGGGTGCCCACCAGCGACCTGCCGAAGCTGTCCGGCGAGGCCAGGCGAGGCGGCAAGAGGCGCAAGAACCAGCCGACGAAGCTGGTGGTGACGCAGGGCCGCCAGGCTGGCCTGGAGATCCCGGTGGAGGCGGTCATCAACCTTGGCCGCTCAGCCGATTCCACCATCAATCTCGACGACGACTACGCCTCCACCCGGCACGCCCAGCTCGTGCAGGAGGACGCCGAGACCTGGAGCGTCAACGACCTGCAGTCGACCAACGGCACCTTCGTCAACGGGGTGCGGGTCGTGACCCCGGTCCAGATCAGGATCGGCGACGTCATCCGGATCGGACGAACCCAGTTGAAGTTGGACCGCTGATGTATTCCCTCAACTTCGCGGCGCAATCGGACGTCGGCCGCCTCCGCAAGAACAACCAGGACTCTGGTTACGCCTCGCCGACCCTCATCGCGGTCGCGGACGGCATGGGCGGGGCCGCCGCGGGTGACCTCGCGTCCGCCGTAGCCGTACGGGAGCTAGCCAGCTGCGACGCCCGCTACGAGGGCGACGAGATGCTGGAGGTCCTGGCGGGCGCGCTGTCTCGGGCCAACGACGCGCTGTGCGCCCTGGTCGCGTCCGACCCGGCGCTGGATGGCATGGGCACCACGGTCTGTGGCGCGATGTTCTCCGGCACCCAGCTCGGATTGGTGCACATCGGGGACTCCCGCGGCTATCTGCTCCGCGGCGGCGAGCTGATCCAGCTGACCCACGACCATTCCTGGGTGCAGTCCCTCATCGACGAGGGGCGGCTGGCCCCGGAGCAGGCCGAAACCCACCCCCACCGCTCCCTGCTGCTGAAGGTGCTCAACGGCCAGCCCTGCCACACCCCCGACGTGGAACTCATCGACGTCGCCGAGGGCGACCGGATCATGTTCTGCTCCGATGGGCTGTGCGGGCTGGTCCGCGACGACGAGATCGCCCGGCTGCTCGGGCAGGACGACCTCGACGCGGCCCTGACCGACCTGGTCGACGCGGCGAACCAGGCGGGCGGGCCCGACAACATCACCGTGGTGCTGGCCGAGGTGGTGCCCCAGTCGGATGAGCTGGACGCGCGCGAGCCGCTGATCCTCGGCGCCGCGGTCGAGCGGGAGATCCCCGACCCGACCGCCTCGCCCACGGAGCCCGGCTTCCCTGCCGTCGCCGCGCCGACCGGTTCGGCCGAGGACGAACGTTACGCGCCGCACCACGGCAAGTTCCGGTGGGCCAGCACCGCGATCGTGGTCATCGTGGCCCTGCTGCTCCTCGGGGCTGGCGGCTGGATCACCGACTCCTACGCCCGGACCAAATACTTCGTGGGGGCCAACGGCGAGGTCGTCGCCATTTACCGCGGCCTGCCCGGGGACCTGCTCGGTCTACGGCTCAACGAGGTCGTCGCCGACCAGAAGACCAAAGTGAGCGACCTGCCGGTCTATCACCAGGAACTCGTCCGGCGCGGCATCTCCGTCGAATCCTTCGGCAAGGCCGAGGAGACCGTCACCGAACTGGCCGCCAAGGCCGAGCGGTGCATCCTCGTCCGCAAGCAGCGCCAGTCCCCGCCCCCGAGCCCCGAACCCACCGCAGCCCCGAGCGGGGAGGCCACCGCGCCGGACGGGACCAGCCCCGCCGGGAGCGTCGGCCCCTCCCCCGAGGCGAGCGGGATGCTCTCGCCCTCGGCCAGCATCTCGCCCTATCCGTATACCCCCGTGGACCCGGAGGAATGCTGATGGCGGTACTCGCCGAGGTGCCCGCCCCGGACACCGTCGTGGTCTACGGCAAGCGCCGGATGGCCGAGTTGCTGCTGCTCGTCCTGGCCCAGTCGCTCGGGCTGTCGGGCTGGTTCGTCACCTACCTCAACCAGTACAACAAGCTGCCCAGCAACTGGATACCCGCGACCATCGTGTGGTTCGGGCTCGGGCTCGCGGCACACCTGGTGATCCGGTGGCGCACCCCGTGGGCCGACCCGATCATGCTGCCCTCGGTGTTCCTGCTGAACGGCCTGGGGATCGCGATGATCGCCCGCATCGACCAGTTCTCCAACCCGCCGCGGGAGGAGGCCGCCGTCCAGCTGATGTGGACCGGCCTGGGCGTGGTGCTGTTCTGCCTCATCCTGGTTGTCCTCCGCGATCATCGGGTGCTGGGCCGGTTCAAATACCTGCTGTTCCTGCTCGGCTTCACCATGCTGATGCTGCCGCTGCTGCCGGGGCTCGGCGTCGAGCGCGGCGGCGCCCGGATCTGGATCGAAATCGCCGGATACTCGCTGCAACCGGCCGAGTTCGCGAAGGTAGTGCTGGCCTTCGCCTTCGCCGCCTACCTCAACGAGCGCAAGGATCTGCTCGCCCTGGCGGGCAAACGGTTCCTCGGCATCGACCTGCCGCGTCCCCGCGACCTGGTGCCGCTGCTGCTCATGTGGGGGGCCTCGCTGGTCATCCTGGTCACCCAGAAAGACCTCGGCACCTCGCTGATGTTCTTCGGGCTGTTCTCGGTGATGCTCTACGTCGCCACCGAACGGCCGAGCTGGCCGATCCTCGCCGGGCTCCTCATCGTGGCGGGAGCGATCGGCGCCTACTACGCGACCGCCCACTTCAAGGTGCGGGTCAACGGCTGGCTCGACCCCTTCGGCAATTTCGACCAGAACGAACAGCTCATCCAGGCCCAGTTCGGCATGGCCTGGGGCGGGCTGAGCGGCCGCGGCTGGGGGCTCGGGCGTCCCTACCTGACCCCGATCTCGAAGTCGGACTTCATGGTCGCCTCGCTGGGTGAGGAACTGGGCCTCGTCGCGCTGTTCGCGATCACGCTGGTCTACGCCATCATCGTGATGCGGGGGCTGCGCGCGGCGCTGACCTGCCGCGATGGGTTCGGCAAGCTGCTCGCCTGCGGGCTGGCGTTCGTGGTCGGGTTGCAGGTGTTCACCATCGTCGGCGGCGTCACCCGGCTGCTTCCCCTGACCGGGCAGAACGCGCCCTTCATGAGCCAAGGCGGGTCCTCCCTAGTGGCGAACTGGGCGATGCTCGGCGTGCTGATGGTCATCAGCCACGCGGGACGCCGCCCCCAGCTGAATCCCCCGGCCGACCCGGTCGTCGACCTGCTGGACGACCACACGAGGGTGCTGTCATGAACGGGGCGCTGCGCAAGGTCGCCGCGTTCACCGCCCTGATGTTCGGTGCGCTGCTGCTCAATTTCACCCACTTCTCGGTGCTGCGCAGCAGCCCGCTCCTGGAGCACCCCCGCAACGTCCGCGTCCGCGATGCCGAGTTCTCCCAGGACCGGGGGGCGATCCTCGTCGGCGACACCCCCATCGCGCTGACCTCCACGTCGACGGGCTCGCGGTTCAAGTACCAGCGGACCTACCCCCAGGGTGACCTGTACGGCCACGTCACCGGGTTCTACTCCTATAACTTCGACCGCAGCGGGCTGGAGAAGACCTACAATTCCCAGCTCGCCGGGACCGACTCGTCCCAGGCCTTCACGCGCTTCCTCGACCTGCTGAGCGGACGCAAACCGACCGGTGCGAGCATCGTGACGACCATCGACTCCCGCGCCCAGCGGGCCGCGGCCAAGGCCATCGGCAACCGCCGCGGCGCCGTCATCGCCATGGACTACACCACCGGCGGGATCGTGGCCATGTATTCCTCGCCGAGCTACGACCCGAGCCTGCTGAGCACTCACGACCACAAGGCCGAGCTGGCCAACTGGGACAAGCTGCTGAAGGACCCCTCCGACCCGCTCAAGAATCGCGCCGCCACCGAAATCTTCCCGCCCGGGTCGACGTTCAAGCTGGTCACGGCCGCCGCCGCGCTGGAATCCGGCCTGCAGCCCGACTCGCTGCTGGAAGGCCCGGCCCGGCTGCAGCTGCCCGGCACGACGCACTCCATCACGAACTCCGGCCCCTGCGGCAGCGGCCAGATCAGCCTCAAGGACGCGATGGTCTCGTCCTGCAACACGGCGTTCGCGAACCTCGGGATGACGCTGGGGGCCGACACGCTGCGGGCCGGGGCCCGCAAGTTCGGTTTCGACACGGAGCTGAAGACCGATTTCGCGACCGCGGCGAGCAAGTTCCCGGCGAAGCCGGACAAGCCCCAGACCGCGATGAGCGCCATCGGCCTGTTCGAGGTCGCGGCCTCTCCGCTGCAGATGCTCCAGGTCGGCGCGGCCATCGCCAACGACGGCGTCCTCATGAAGCCCCACATCGGCAAGCAGGTGATCGCGGCCGACCTCAGCGTGTTGTCCAGCACCTCCCCCACCGAGCTGGGCCGTCCGATCAGCTCGAAGACCGCCCGGGCGCTGCAGGACATGATGCGCGCGGTCGTGACGCAGGGCACCGGCCGGGCGGCGAACTCTAACGCCGTGAATATCCACGGCAAGACCGGCACCGCGATGCAGCCCGAGAGCCGACCGAATTACGCCTGGATGGTAGGTTTCTCCGACGAGCCGAAGATCGTAGTCGTGGCGATGATCGAGGATTCCGACTCCGATCGCAGCGATATCGCCGGTGGGCGCCTGGCCGGTCCGATAGTGCGACAAGTGATTGAGTCGGTGCGATGATAAGGGGTGCACGTCTTGTGGCGACCGACGCGATAACGAAAGGAACCTGGCGATGACGGAACGCGGAGCGCTGCTCGGCAACCGCTATGAGCTAGAACAGATCATCGGCCGTGGCGGCATGGCCGAGGTCTGGAAGGCTCGCGACAACCGGCTGCACCGGGACGTCGCCGTGAAGCGGCTGCGGGTTGATCTGGCCTCAGACGCGACCTTCCAGGCCCGGTTCCGTCGCGAGGCGCAGGCGGCGGCTGGCCTGAACCACCCCAACATTGTGAGCGTGTACGACACGGGCGAGGAGATCGACCCGAAGTCCGACATTCACGTGCCCTACATCGTCATGGAATACGTCGACGGGGTGACGCTGCGGGAGGTGCTGCGCGACGGCCGCAAGATCCTGCCCGAACGCGCGCTGGAGTTCACCCAGGGCGTCCTGGACGCCCTGTCCTACAGCCACCGCGCCGGGATCGTCCACCGCGATATCAAGCCAGCCAACGTGATGCTGACCAATGCGGGCGCGGTGAAGGTCATGGACTTCGGCATCGCCCGCGCGGTCGCCGACACCTCGGCGACCATGACCCAGACCGCCGCGGTGATCGGCACCGCCCAGTACCTCTCGCCGGAGCAGGCCCGGGGTGAGAAGGTCGATGCCCGCTCCGACATCTACTCGGCTGGCTGCCTGCTCTACGAGCTGCTGGTGGGACGCCCGCCGTTCATCGGCGACTCCCCGGTCAGCGTCGCCTATCAGCACGTCCGGGAGATCCCGGTGGCGCCGAGCACGCTCGACCCCGAGATCACCCCAGCCATGGACGCCATCGTCCTCAAGGCCCTCGCGAAGGACCCCAACGAGCGTTACCCGGACGCCCGGGCCATGCGCGAGGACATCTCGCGCTGCCTCGACAACGTCCCGGTGACCGCGGTGGTGCCGCGGGTCATGCCCGCCCCGGTCCCCGCGCCCGAGCCCGCGACCCAGGTCATGGTCGAGCCCGATACCCCGACGACGGTCGCGGCGCGCCGCGCGGTGAATGGCGCCGCGTCCGGGGGCAAGAAGAAGGTCTCGGCGGCGACCATCGTGGTGAGCAGCCTCGTCGGCGCCCTCATCATCACCATCGCCATCGTCGGCTACATCCTGACCCGCTCCGAAACCCCGAAGATCGAGATGGTCGAGGTGCCCGGGGTCGTCGGGTTCACCTACACCGCCGCGAACGACAGCCTGTCCAAGGCCGGGTTCAAGGTGGAGCTCAAGCGGGCCAACAACGCCGCCCCCAAGGACCAGGTGATCGACCAGACGCCGAAGGGCGGGGAATCCGCGCCGAAGAACAGCTCGGTCACGATCACGGTGAGCGACGGGCCCGCTGAGAAGAGCGTCCCGCCCCTGACCGGGATGACCAGGGACGAGGTGACGAAGGCGCTGCGGGATTCCGGGTTCAAGGTGGCGCCGGTGTTCAAGGAGGCCGACCCCAAGACCGAGCCGACGACGGCGAAGGCCGACACCGCGATCTCCTCCGACCCGGCCGCGGGTTCCCCGGTGGACCCGGAGACCGCCCTCGTCACGGTGACGATGGCGACGGGTAAGTCCATCGTCCCGAACCTGTCGGGCAAGAGCCCGTCCGAGGCCGCGGCGCTGGCCAAGGAGGCTGGCTTCACGATCCAGTCCGAGCAGATCGAGACCAGCGAGTTCCCGGCGGGGCTCGTCTTCGAGCAGAGCATCAAGGACGGCACGGTCGCCCTGCGCAGCGAGATCATCAACGTCAAGATCGCCAAGAAGCCCGCCCCGGTCACCCCGGCTACACCGGAGCCGCCCCCGTCCGCGGCTCCCCCAACAGTCGAGCCGACGCCATCGCCGACGAGGGGTTCGGGCGGGTAGCAGCCAGGTCGGCGACGCCGCTCGTGTAGGGAGGCTCCCGAAACCGGGGGCCTCTCCTGTTCCCCGCGGCCGCTGGGCGCCGCGCGGCCGGGCTGAGCGTTTGGCGGCCGGATCGGGGCGAGTGCGGGCACCCCGGTTACGATCGGGCGCGTGATCCTCCCCATACACCACGACAGGTCCACTTCGGCCCCGGATGCCCGGCCTTGGTGGACAAAGAAACGTCTCATCATCGCGGGCGGCGTCCTCGCCTCGGTGGCGCTGACCGGCTGCCTCGGCGGCACGGAGCGGCGCTCCCCCGCCAGTCTGGCCCCGGCCGCCAGCGTCTCGGCGCGCCCCACCGCTTCCCCGGCCTCGCCGACGCCGCGCCCCTCCCCCACGCCGGGCCCGTCGGCCACACCCACCCCGGCCGCCCCCACCCCGGAGCCAGCCGAGGCCACGCAGCCGCCCGCCGCGGAGGGCCAGGAGCAGGCGGCCCCGTCGCAGCCGGTCCGGCGGGCAGCCGCTGTGCAGAAACCGGCCCGCAAGGAACCGGCCCCACGGGAGACGGCCCGCAACCAGGCGCCCCCGCCACCGGTCGAGCACCGGCCGAGGGCCGCGGCCGGTTCCCACTCCGGGTCCTCGCCCAAGCGCAGCGTCCGCGAGACGACGGCCCCGGCCAAGCCGAAGGGGCGGTACAAGAACTGCGCCGAGGCCCGCGCCGCTGGCGTCGCCCCCATCAAGCGCGGCCAGCCGGGGTATAGCAGGAAACTCGACCGGGACAACGACGGCATCGCCTGCGAGTGAGACCCCGGTGGGGACGCCGGGCACCGGGCCGGTGGTTGGGCGTCCCCACGAAGGCCACGCGGCGGGTAGCTGATCCGGGGATCAGACGCCCGGGCGTGCCCACTTCAAGTCGATGGACCCCTCGTACCCGGGCATCACGACCTCGCTGAGCCGGTGCTGGCTGTAGCCCAGCTGGTAGGCCCGCACGTATTGCCGGTAGATCTTGATCTCCGGAGACGAGGCCAGCGCGGCCTCCAGCAGGGCCGGGTCCCCGATCGCCACGATGTTATAGGGCGGGGCGTAGGGCACGCCCTTGAGCACCACGGAGTTGCCGACGCATTTGATGCCGGTGGTGCTGGTCACCCGCACTCCCTGGATCGTCATGGCCTCGGCACCTCCCGACCAGAGGGCGTTGACGACGGCCTGGATGTCTTGCTGGTGCACCACCAGCAGGTCGGCGGCGACGCCGGGCGGTTTCACGTCGAGGGGAGCATCGTCCAGGCTGACCTGCACGCCCGGCCCGCGGACCGCGGTCAGCGCGGCCTCGCTGCCCGCCCGTTCCAGCTGCGGATGGTAGTCCTCTCCCCCGGACGCGGCCCCGGCGGCGAGCCGGTCCACCACGCCGCGCTGTTCGCTGAGCTTGCTGCTCATCGCCTTGTTCCGGTCGGCCTGGTCGCGCACCAGTTCCACCAGGTCGGTGGAACGGTTGGGGCGCAGGTCGCTGCCGGAGGAGAACACCGCGCTCACCGCCATGCTGAAACCAGCGATGACGCACACCAGAATGGTCCCGATCCGGCCGTAGCCGGAGCGGTTGGCGACGTCCTGGGAGCGTGCTCGCCGCAGATTCGACAAGACCTGTCGCACCAGCTGCATGGCGTCCCTCCCCGTTCGTGTATGCGCCAAGCTACCACGCCCCGCAATGTGGGCCTTCCGGGCGCCCACCGTTAGGCTAAGGGGTAGAAGAAAGCGAGGAACCGTGCCCGAATCCAAGATCCGCAAGGAAGCCGCGGAGAAGAAGAAGACCAAGCGCGCCCAGGACGTCCGCGAGGCCCGGGATACCAAGGCTCGCCTCGCCCACGACCGCACCTGGGTGCCCTGGGTGTTCATCCCGGTCGGCCTGCTCGGTGTGCTGTGGATCGTCGTCTATAACCTCGCGGGCAACAGGATCGGTTTCATGACCGCGCTCGGCGGCTGGAACGTCATTATCGGCCTCGGCCTGTTCATGGCCTCCTTCTTCCTGGCCACGCTCTGGAAGTAGACCGCAGCGCCCCCCGATAGCCCACCGTTCGGC
The DNA here is from genome assembly GCA_030529455.1 of Propionibacteriaceae bacterium. Lineage (GTDB taxonomy): Bacteria > Actinomycetota > Actinomycetes > Propionibacteriales > Propionibacteriaceae > JAUMWV01. Next base: position 20,054 of record JAUMWV010000026.1, read on the forward strand.
TCGCCCTGGGACGCCTAACCCGGCCAGCCGAAGACGTCGCTGAACACGCTCTGGGCGGCCTGGCTGAGTAGGCTGTCCGGGCCGTAGCCGGTGGCGCGCGCGGCGCTGATCCCGGCCGCACGATAGGCCCGCTCGTCCATCCCGATCTGCCCGGCGACGACGGCGACGGGGACCGGCCCGGCCGCCGCGATGACCCCCGCGACCACCTTGCCGCTGAGGGACTGGGCGTCGAAGCGGCCCTCGCCCGTGATGACCAGGTCGGCTCCCCGGCAGGCCTCGGCGAGCCCGATGGCGTCGGCGACCAGGCTGGCCCCCGGCTGCCAGGTCGCGCCGAGCAGGGCGAGCCCGGCGGGCACCCCGCCCGCGGCACCGGCCCCCGGGAGAGCGGCGATATCGTGGCCCTGTCCGGCCAGCACGGCGGCCCAGCGGGTCAGCGCGGCGTCCAGGAAGGCCACGTCGGCGGGGCTGGCGCCCTTCTGCGGGCCGTAGACCGCGGCGGCGCCGGTGGGGCCGGTCAGCGGGTTGGTCACGTCGACCGCGATCCGCCAGCGCGCGTCCCGGGCGGCTGGGTGCAGCCCGCCCAGGTCGGCGCGCGCCACCGCGGCCAGGCCAGCTCCGCCATCGGCCACCGGCTGGTCGTCGGCGTCCAGCAGCCGGACGCCCAATTCGGTGAGGATGCCCGACCCGCCGTCGGTCGAGGCAGAACCGCCAACGCACAGCAGTACTTCGCGGGCACCGGCCTCCAGCGCGGCGCGCAACACCTGCCCGGTGCCCCGGGTGGTCGCGGCGCGCGGCCGTAGCGCGACGTCGCTCACGCCCGGCAGCCCGTTGGCGCTGGCCAGCTCGACGACCGCCGTGGCGTCGTGCATCGCGTAACGGCCGCGGGTGGGCCGTCCGATGGCGTCCACCGCCGGGACCTCGACGACCGGGACGCCCCAGGCGGCGGACAGGGCCTCCAGCGTCCCCTCCCCGCCGTCGGCCATGGGGCGGATCAGCACCTCGGCGGTGGGTTCCGCCGCCAGCACCCCGGCGGCGATCGCCTCGCACGCCCGCGCGGCGCTGAACGTCCCCTTGAATGAGTCGGAGGCCACCACTACCCGCATGGGCCCAAGTCAACCACGCCGTGGCCCGCCAGGCGTGGGGGATCGGCGAACTCCGCGCCCGGACACCCGACGCCGGGGCGATGTCCTGGGCGCTCAGGAGACGCCGAGGTATTCCTCCAGGGTGAGGGTCTTGTCCGCGGCGAAGGCCTTCGCGACCTCGACCCCGACGTAGCGCAGGTGCCACGGCTCGTCGGCATAGCCGGTGATGTGTTCCTTACCCTTCGGGTAGCGGATGATGAAGCCGAAGGTGTAAGCGTTTTCGGCCAGCCACGCGTCGGTCGGCGTGCCGCGGAAGGCGTAGCCGCGGTTCTTGCCGTCCCACATGTCGGCGGCCAGCCCGGTCTGGTGCTCGGAGGCCCCCGCGGGCGCGTTGTAGCGCTTGGCCTCGGCCTTGCTGGAATAGGTGCGCAGCGCCCTCTCGTAGGTCGCCTTCTGGGTCTCGAAGCTGCGGTAGCCGCTGCGCACCTGCATCTTCACACCGTCGGCGTGGGCCGCCTTGATGAGTTCGCGCATCGCGGCGTCGGCTTCGGCGGTGAGCCCCCACTTGCCCGTGCGCTTGGGCACATAGGACGCGGGCAGGCGCCACCGCTTGCTCACCAGCGGGATCGGTGCGCTCATGTCGGCCTCTCCCCAGGAGTCCTCCGTGGGGGGTGTCACCGGGGCCGGCGGGGTCACGGTCGGGGCCGGGGTGCCGGTCGGGGTCGGGGCTGGCTGGGGCAACGGCGATGCCACCACCGGGCCGGACGCCGACACTGCCACGGTCGGGGTGGGCTCCCCCGGTGTGCGTTCGGCGTCCACGACGGTGGCGCACCCGGTGCACGCGCAGGCCAGGGCCACGATGATGGCTCGGCGCATATCTTCCCCTCACACTCCTTAGCCTGACGAGGAGTCTATGGTTCAGCTGCACCGGAATCCAGCGCCCCCTCGGTTGTCCCGCTGGGCCGCCACGGGCCGCGCCCCTGGTCAGGGCGATGTTCCCGCGTTCTTGACCAGACCGCGAGACCCCGGAAGTTGCGCTGGCCCAAAACTGTGCTACGGTTAGTCGCCGGGTCAAGTGATCCGCGCGCGAGTGGCGGAATGGCAGACGCGCTGGCTTCAGGTGCCAGTGCCCGCAAGGGCGTGGAGGTTCAACTCCTCTCTCGCGCACGACAGCCCCTAACTGGATTTCCCAGTTAGGGGCTACTCGTTTCTCCTGGACTAGTCGCCGTCACCGACCAGCCCCAATCGCGCGTCCCCCTCCCGAGGCGATACCCGATGCTGGGTGCTCCGTGCCGCCCGGAGCAGACCTCGAACTCCTCGACCTTCAGCCGCTAACCCTTCAGTCACGAGGAGAGCGCACTACCTACGCACGCGCTCCGGCAACCACGGCAAACAGCCCGAACCTTGATTGCTCGCGTCGGACAGCACACGATCCGGTTGTGGGCCCACAAACTGCGGGCTGTAACCGACGGTTATCCCACTGAACTTTGGAATAATGGGACGAACTCTCGCTGCGAGTTCGTTGAGGAAGGAGTTCTGGTCATGTCAGGAGCTCTGTGGAGTCCGCTCAAGCTGGGCGGTGCCGTCGCTGGGGCTGGCGCGCTCGTCGCGATGGCCCTGCCCACGTGGCCCACGCAGAGCCGGTGGGGCCCCGACCAGCCACTGGTCGAAACGTGGCATTCCTGGTTCGACATCAATATCGCGTTCTGGTCGGCCAATTACGCCGTCATACTGGCCGCTGCGGCGTGCGCGGTGGGGTGCCTGTCATTGGCGTTAGGCTGGCGCAGCGGCGCACGGCCGCGGACGGCTGCGGGCTTTTTCATCGCTTCCGGCGTGCTGGGCGTCGTGGGGGCAGTGTTCTTCCCAGAGCCCATCGGAATCAATGTCGTGGGTATCGTCCTCGCCTCAGCAGCAGGGGTTCTTCTCGCTCTAGCGGATCGTCGGGAAACCTCTAGCCTTCCGCGCGGACACCTCGAGACGGTCTGATCGAAACAGCTCGCCCTGGGTCTGGTTCCCTAGCTCCGTCCCCGACAAGAAACCCGGCACCGCCGCGGCGCTGGCGAGAACTCCCCCGTCGAGGTGCTGGTGGCAGCACATTGGCGTGGCAGCCGGAACGGGACGTGAGTGTCCCCTGCACCACTTTTCCTCGGATCTCGGTTTAGCCGGTCCTGATGACGCACCAGGCAGACGAGAAAGCGCGCGAGTCGAGGTCGGACTTCCTGATCCACACTTCAAGGTTTCCGGCGTCTCCGAACCAGCCGTTGAGGGTCGTCCACGACTCAACCACGGCGAGCAGCAGGTGCTCGTCGCCATCGCCCAGCGGAAGTGCCTCGGACAGGAGGTCGGCAACCTCTACTTTCCCATCCCACGAATGTCCCCCTAAATGGGTGTACGGGATTTGATAGCCCGCTTTTTTGCCGAATCGCTGGAGATGCCACACATCCGCTAGCTCAAGCAGGCATTCTTCCCAGTTCTCGAACGAGACTGAGACTGAGCCAGAAGCCTCCAGGTCTGGGTATGCCGGAATAGTGAAACCGGGCATCATGAGGCCGAGCTGGCATTCTGTCCCGGCTACCGGGTCAGGGGAATGACCGGGAGGGGGCACGAGCCCATAACCGTCCCTCGGCTCGACGTATCGGACCAGCCAGCCCTGGGATTCTCGGTCTTCCGGCGAGCCGCCGTAAGTCTCGAGGTCGTGGTAGATCTCTAGGTACCCGTCAGGCAGGTTGAGGCCTGGGCCCCAGGAGGCAGCCATCTCTGGATGAAGCTGGGCCTCGTTCAAGCAGAAAGAAGCGACGTGCGCCAGGGCCGTCCCGTTAGCGTTAGTCGGCCACGGCACACCATCAATGCCGGGGCCACCGAGCCACGAAATGTACGTTCCGCTTTGCACGTACTCCGCAAGTTCTTCAAGCCCTGGCTCGAAACTAGCCTCAGAGAACACGAAACAGGTTTCTGGTTCGATACCCGCAGCACCACGGCCCTTTAGCCAGCTGAGCGCATTCGATTTTGCTCCATGAATTGGAATCATGTCCTTCTCCTTCAGATGAGGCTGGGCCGCCGCAGTGTCCTAGCCTGGCTGCCCGAGGAGCCGGATGGTTTCCGGACGGCGTTTCTTTCTGGCTGACCCACCAGCCAGCCTCGGCGTCATTCACGGTTCGTCCCCGAGGGCTGAGTGAAGACGTTTCTCACCATAGCGCAGCTCGGCATGGCCGACAATGCCTCGAGTTGACTCGTGGTAGCTGTCTGCGTAGCGGCACCCTGAGTGGGTAGGGCTGATGCGGGGTCGGCGTAAGGCGATGAGGCGCTGCGCCGGGCCGCAGCTGGCAACCGGCCAGCGTTTCCCTCCCATGACGAGCGGGGCCATACTGAGCCCATGCCACAACCTTGGCGGCCCTTACTGGCTGGGGTCTGCGTCCTGCTCACCGGCTGCGGCGCGCTGGGGATCAGCCCGCCCTCGGACCCGGCGCCGAGCGCCAGCCTGGACTGGGACGCGCCGTTCGCGACCTCTGCGTCCGCGCCAGCGTCCTCCCCGGCGGTCCCGGAACCGACCTATGAGTGCCAAGCCCTGCCCGAGGACATCGACGGGAAGGTCCGCGCCGCCTTTGCCGAGCAGGGCGTCCGGCCCACGATGATGGGCGCCGTCTACGGCGGCGCCGGGTACCACTCCGGGCGGCCCTTCACCATGGTCGCCGCGCACGACAAAGACGGGCGGGTCGTCTATCTCGCCTGGACCCACGCCAGCGCCAAGGACGGCCCAGACCTGTTCTTCTACCGCGGGCCCGCCGAGCAGGGCGTCCGGGAAGAGACGATCACGCCGCGGGCCGAACGGGCCGCGCTTGCCTGCCTGGAACGCGCCTAGCGGGCCTGCCACAAGCCAGCACGCCGATCGCGTGAAACGCCCGAGGCGGCTGGCCGCTCGTTACGGACGACAAACCACTCGTCTGGATGCCCAAATCCTGCCAGAATCTTGGCTACGATCTTGCTAGGCGACGTAAGGTAGGTGCATGAGCGTCGCCACCACCCACATCTACCAGAGCTCCGACCTGGCTGGTCCCCGCCGTAAAGAAATCGTGGAGGCGGCCCAGAAAGGCCCCACTCTGCTGCGCACCCCGAACGGCGAGGCCTTAGCTTTCCTTCCCCAGGCCGACCTGGAGCGGCTCTCGGACATCCGCGACCATGCCCTCGGGTTTGTGATGCTAGAGAACGCCCTCCGGCGTCCTCGCGGCGAGCGCCGGGCCGCTGACTTCGGCGCGTGGGCATTCGCCTCCTGGCTGGACGAGGAGCAACTCGCCGAGTTCCGCGACGAGATGAGCGACGCCTTGATGCGCGCCTGCTCCGGCATAGACACGGTCGAGGCGCTCCTGAATGACTGGAGGGCCACCGCCGCCTTCATGGCCGATGAGGAGGCAGTAGCGGCACTCAGCGAAGGCCTGGAACACTTCGTAGAGGCCCCGCGTCCCGAGGCCCAGGAGGGCTAAGCCCATGACACCCAGAACGACCAGCGCCTACGCTCCCTACCGACCGGCGCGAAGGCCGGACGAGAAGCCGAAGTTCCGAGTGCTGGTACACCACAAGTACACCGGGGCGTGGGCGGTATTCGCCGAGCAGGTCGGCTTGGCCAATGCGCAACGGGCCTGGGATCACCCCGCTATGCACCCCGAACAGCCGCCGCCCATAGGCCAATGCACAAAACTGAAAGGAATGGCTAAGTACGCCAAGGACGGCTGGTCACCCATCTATCATTACGAGGCGAGTTCCAAAGCTCGCATCGACTACCAGTACCACCTCTCTTTCCAGACCGCTGACGATCAAGCCCCCTGCCCGGTTGTCCGCATCCTTCGCCTAGACCTCGGCAGTCACTGACCGGCTTCGCCTCCGCCCCTCCATGGCACTGGCTGCGATGGTGCTTTGCACCGTGACGAGCCTCATCAGGCCGGTGTGGCCGGTGATGAATGTCGTAGGTGTCGCTCGCTTGGCGCGTCGCGCTACCGCTGCGCCGGAGGTCGTCCCTGACAAGGGATGTGTAGTGCGCGGCCGCCTGGAGGCGGGTATGTGCGTAATCCGCGAGCCGACCGCTCGCACTCACCATCTACCAGAGACTCGCAGGTGCGGTTTCCGTCCCCCGGCGAGTTTGGCTTTACGGGGGCGGGCCATCGCGTCCTCGCTGGCCGGCAGCCCTTTCCGCACCTGGTCCAGCACAAGAATCCCTTCGGCTGGCAGGCCGCCGCGGGCCATGAGCGGTTGGCGGTATGGCTCGTTGGTGGCGGCGCTAGGAGTGGTGGGTCTGTCTCACCGGTCCGGCCTAGGTGACCACACCTCCGGGGATGCCGTCGGGGAACTCGCCGAACCGGTCCCGGTGCCAGCGGGCATAGGCGGCGACGGCGGTCGGGAGCGTCGCGAAGACGTGGTCCTGGCCGACCCGGGCCACGAAACCGGCGGCGGCGAGTTCCTCCCTGGTCTCCTGCTTGACCCGGGCCAGCGCGAAGGTCACCCCGCGCGAGACGAGCGCCTCCCTCAGCAGCTCCAGGGTATCCACCGCTGTCAGGTCGATGTCGACGTTGGCTTCGGCGTTCAGGACGAACCAGTGGACGGGTCCGGCCGCGTCCCGCACCGCCTCCAGCGCCCTAGACAGGAAGTTCTCGGCGTTGCCGAAGAACAGCGGCGAGTCGTAGCGGTACACCACCAGCCCCGGCACCTGCGTGGCCCGCGGGTAGTCCTCGACGTCGTGCATCCCGGCGACCCCCGGCACGTAGCCGAGGACGCCGTCGTGGGGGTGCGACATCCGCCGGATCACGTCCAGCAGCGACAGCGCGATCGCCAGCCCGATACCGGCCAGGACACCGAAGGCCACCACCGCGACCGCCGTGGCGAGCGACAAGACGAGCTCGCTGTAGCGGAACCGGGCGATCCGGGCGATCTCGGCCAGGTCGATCAGCCTGGTCGCCGCGTAGATCACGAGCGCGCCCAGCGCCGCCGTCGGGAAACTCGCCAGGACCGGCCCCGCGAACAGCAGCGTCGCGACCACGCAACCGAGGGCCACCAGCGAGTACACCTGGGTGCGCGAACCGACGGCGTCCCCGATCACGGTCCGCGACGAACTGGACGAGACCGGGAAGCCGTGGCACAGCCCCGCCGACACGTTGGCCAGGCCGAGCGCGAGCAGTTCCTGGTCGGCGTCCACCCGCTGGCGTTTGGTGGCGGCGAAGGCGCGGGCGGTCAGCACGTTGTCGGAATAGCCGACGATTGCGATGCCGATGGCGGCGGGCAGCAGCCCCCACACCGAGAGGTCGCCCAGCTCGGGCAGCCGGAACCCGGGCAGGCCCTGCGGCACCTCCCCGATCGTGCGGACGCCCTGCTCCCGCAGCCCCAGCAGCGTGACGGCCGCAGCGGAGGAGAGCAGCACCAGCAGCGGGCCCGGCCAGTGGGGCCGCCACCAGCGCAGCAGGTACAGGCAGGCCAGGGCGGCCAGCGCGAGCACCAGCGTCGGTGGGTGCGCCGACGGCAGCTGGGACAGCACCGACCAGGTCTCGCTGAGCGGGTGGCCCTCCTGTGGGGAGATGCCGGTCACCTTGCCTAGCTGGCTCACGATCATGAGCACCGCGATACCGGCCAGGTACCCGACGAGCACGGGACGCGACAGCAGGTTGGCCAGGAACCCGAGCCCCGCGACCCGGCCCACGAGGCACACCAGCCCCACCGCCAGCGCCAGCAGCGCACACACCTCGGCATAGCGGCCGGGCCCGGCCTGCCCGGCCAGCGCACCGGCCGCGACCGCCGTCATGAGCGCCGTGGTGGACTCCGGGCCGATCGACAGCTGCCGGGACGCCCCGAACACCGCGTAGACGACGATGGGGGCCAGGATCGCCCACAGGCCGGTGACCGGGGCCAGCCCGGCGATGTCGGCATAGGCCATGACTTGGGGGATCAGGTAGGCGGCGACCGTCAGCCCGGCCAGCAAGTCCCCGCGCAGCCACCCCCGCTCGTAGTCGCGCAGCACCGCGATGCCCGGCAACAGCCGTTCCCACCGCCGCGATGGAGCCTCCATGCGCAGAATCTACCCCGCCCGGGCCCGGTGTGGGGCGGCACGGGCGGCATCTCGCCGGGCCGGTCAGGCCCCGGTCACCCGCCGGGCCAGGCTGGCGCAGGCCGCGCCGTTGACGAAACCGGCGACGCAGTCGGTGACGTAGTGCTGGCCGGTGTAGAGCCTCGACCAGCCGACCGCGAGCGGATAGGCGAGGCAGGCCGCCCGGGCCAGGCGACGCCGCGCCGGGGGAAGGCCCGCGACCAGCATGGCCAGGGCGACCCCCTGGGCCGTCGCCGCCCCCACGTGACCGCTCGGGTAACTGGACGTGACCTGCCTGGTCCCGATCCGCTCGATGCTCGGCCGCGCCCGCCCCACCACGAGTGAGGACGCCACGTGCACCGCGGACGCCAGCGCGACCGCGGCCCCGGGCAGCGCCGCCTTGCGTCCGTCGCCGGTGGCGGCGTAGACGGACGCGCTGGCCGCCGCCGTCACGGCGATGGCGCGCGGCACGTCGGTCAGCCAGGACACGGGCACGCTCAGCGCGTCCCCCAC
>JAUMWV010000027.1 GCA_030529455.1 Propionibacteriaceae bacterium
CGATGGCCGCCGCCAGCCAGATGGACGCCGCCGTCGTCAGGCCACGAACCACATCGCGGTTGACGAAGATGACCCCAGCCCCAAGAAAACCGATACCGGACACGATCTGGGCCGAGATCCGCGACGGGTCCCGGGTCACCTGGTACTCGGCCAGGCCAACGAACCCATGCACCGAGATCAGGGTGAACACGCAGCTGCCGAGCCCGACCAGCGCGTGGGTGCGGACACCGGCCGCCTTGTGCTGGAACTGCCGCTCCAGGCCAATGATGCTGCACAGCGTAAAGGCCAGCGTCACCAGCCCCAGTTCCAGCGGAACCTTGCTCCAGTCGAACAACACCGTCATCCACCCCCATCGGTCAGTACCCGCTGAGCATAGTGGTTCGATGTGCCGTCACCGGAGCGTGAGCGGACGCGTCCGCCCACGATGCCACCCCACGGCGGGGCGGTTCAGCAGGGACGAAACCCCTGAGCCGAGTGGCCCCGGACGTCCGTGCCTAGGCCGGACCCGGCCAGGCCGGAATACCCCTCAGGCGGCGAGCAGCCCAGCCGCCAGGTTCGCGACCACGTGAACCACCGCACCCGGAACAAAGCTCCCGGCCTTGTCACGCAACCACCCCAGGAGCCACCCGGTCACGAACTGCACCGGAAGGATCGTCCAGAGCCGGGCATCAACCAGCAGCAACGGCAGATGGGGGACGAGAAACAGCACGGCCTGAACCAGGTTGCCCCAGGCGAAACCAAGCCGCCTCACCAGGACCCCGCCGAGCAGCCCCCGGAAGAAGACCTCCTCACCCGCCGCCCGCAACGCCACCCCGGCGATAGCCCCGGCCGACGCGAACTGGGCGACGGCGACCCCGGGCCGGGCGAGCACCTCCGGCGGCACCACCCTGATCGCCAGCCACGCTGTGGCCAGCAGCGGAAGCAGCAGGGCCAACGCCCAGCCATAGGCCGACCGCGTCCCCCACGAGACCCCGGCACGCTGCATCGCCGCGGGAAGGGAGCGGTCCGGCCCACGCGACTGCACGATCAGGTACACCACCGTTGGCAAGCAGAACAAGACGAACTCGACCACGGAAACCACGCTAGCAACGCCGGGTTTCGAGTCACCCCGGAAACCGTGCCCGTCCACCCAACCCGACAAAACACCTGCCGGGGACCGGCTCCCCGCGGCCGATACCCGCGGCGTAGGCTGGCCAAGACAAGGAGGTCACATGACACGCACACCTGGCAGCCCCCTCGTCCGCAGCTCAAAAGCCCTAGTGGACGAGGCCATGGCACAGATCCGGACGGTCCCTCTCGACGAGGCCCGCGAACTACTGGACGACGAGACGGTGCTTTTCGTCGATATCCGCGACCCGCGGGAACTGGAACGGCTCGGCATGATCCCCGGCGCCTATCCCGCACCGCGCGGCATGCTGGAGTTCTGGGTCGACCCGGAAAGCCCCTACTACAAGCCCGAACTCGATGACGGGCGGACGCTGCTGCTGTACTGCGGCGGCGCGTGGCGCTCAGCGTTGGCCGCCAAGACCCTGCAAGAGATGGGCCTACCGGTGGCACACATCGAGGGCGGGTTCGCCGCCTGGAAGGACGCGGGCGGCCCCGTCGTCCGGCCCTGACCTGCGCCTACCCCAAACGGCGGGTCACGGTTTCTGGGCGTGCACGCATTCGAGGGCACCGAAGGTCGTGCGGCGGGTCTCGACGATACTGGCGTCCAGGTCACGCAGCGCGACGAGGGGGCGCCGCGTCCAGTACTCGCCGCTGCGCGGCCCGGTCACCCACTCGACGAGGTGTTGCAGCGCCCGCAGCGGCCAGTGCGCCGCGACGTGGTCGGCGAGCAACAGACGCCCACCGGGCCTGAGGACGCGCAACCCCTCACGCAACGCGGCCCGCGGGTCCGGGACCGAACACAGCACGAAGGACGCCACGACCGCATCGAAGCTGGCATCCTCGAAGGGCAACTCCGAGGCGTCCCCCTGCCGCAGTTCCACCGGGCGAGTCAGGCGTTCGGCCTTGTCGCGGGCGATGTTCAGCATCCCGGAGCTCCAATCGAGGCCGGTCAGGCGCACCTCGGTGGCGTAGTAGCCGAGGTTGGCGCCGGTCCCGACGCCGACCTCCAGCACCTCCCCTGACGCCCGTTCGGTGACCCACCGGCGGCTGGGCGCCATGAACCGCCTCTCCAGCGGGGCAGTCAGGGCGTCGTAGCGGGACGCCCCGGCATCCCAGTCGGCAATGAGTTTCGCTGTTGGCGGCATGGCTCCCAAGGGTAGTGGCTCGGTGAAGCGCGCTCCCGCCACTACCCCCGGCCGCACGCGCTATGCCATCTAGCTCCCCGCGGGCTTGCCGATTTCAACCGTGACCGGCTTGTTCACCTCGGCGAAGAAGTCGTTGCCCTTGTCGTCGACGACGATGAAGGCCGGGAAGTCCTCGACCTCGATCTTCCAGATCGCCTCCATGCCCAGTTCGGGATACTCGACCACGTCGACGCTCTTGATGTTGTCCTGGGCGAGCCGGGCGGCGGGGCCGCCGATGGAACCGAGGTAGAAGCCGCCGTGCTTGGCGCAGGCATCGGTCACCTGCTGGCTGCGGTTGCCCTTGGCCAGCATAATCATGGAACCGCCCGCCGCCTGGAACTGGTCGACGTAAGAGTCCATGCGTCCAGCCGTGGTCGGCCCGAACGACCCGGATGCCATGCCTTCGGGGGTCTTCGCCGGTCCGGCGTAGTAGATCGGGTGATCCTTGAGGTACTGCGGCATCTCCTCGCCGGCGTCGAGGCGTTCCTTGATCTTGGCGTGGGCGATATCGCGTCCGACGATGATCGGGCCGGTCAGCGACACCCTGGTCTTCACCGGGTGCTTGCTCAGCTCCGCCAGGATCTCGGGCATCGGCCGGGTCAGGTCGATCTTGACCACGGCCCCCTTGCCGGTGCCGGTGACGCCGTCGGTTTCGGCGTCCAGGTCGGCGTCCACGTCCTCGGGCATGAACCTCGCCGGGTCCATCTCAAGCTGCTCGATGAACACCCCCTGCGGGGTGATCTTGCCGAGGCATTGCCGGTCGGCCGAGCAGGACACCGCGATCGCGATCGGTAGGGACGCCCCATGCCGCGGCAGGCGGATCACCCGCACGTCGTGGCAGAAGTATTTGCCGCCGAACTGGGCGCCGATCCCGAAGTTGCGGGTCATTTCCAGCACCTTTTCTTCCAGTTCCAGGTCGCGGAACCCGCGGGCGGTCATCGCCCCCTCGGTCGGCAGGCTGTCCAGGTATTTCGCGGACGCGTACTTGGCGGTCTTGAGCGCGAACTCCGCGGAGGTGCCGCCGATGACGATGGCTAGGTGGTAGGGCGGGCAGGCGGCGGTGCCGAGGCTGCGCAGCTTCTCGTCCAGGAACCTCATCATGGATTCGGGATTCAGGACGGCCTTCGTCTCCTGATACAGGTAGCTCTTGTTGGCCGAGCCGCCGCCCTTGGCCATGAACAAGAACTTGTAGGTGTTCTCATGCCCGACGGCGGTGTCGGCGTACAGCTCAATCTGGGCGGGCAGGTTGGAGCCGGTGTTGCGCTCCTCCCACATGGTGAGCGGGGCGTTCTGGGAATAGCGCAGGTTGAGCTTGGTGTAGGCGTTGAAGACGCCACGGCTGAGGGCTTCCTCGTCCGCTCCGGGGCTGAGCACCTGCTGCCCCCGCTTGCCCATGATGATGGCGGTGCCGGTGTCCTGGCACATCGGCAGGATGCCACCCGCGGCGATATTGGCGTTCTTCATCAGGTCGAGGGCCACGAACTTGTCGTTGTCGGACGCCTCGGGGTCGTCCAGGATCGTGCGCAGCTGCTGCAGGTGGGCCGGACGCAGGTAGTGCGCGATGTCGTGCATCGCGGTCTCGGCCAGCAGGGTCAGCGCCCGCGGCGACACCTGCAGGAACTGGCGGCCATCGGGACCCGTGGTGAGGCTCACGCCCTCGGTGGTGAGCAGGCGGTAGGGGGTCTCGTCCTTGCCGATCGGCAGCATGTCTTCGTAAGCGAAATCAGCCATCGTCACTCCCTTGTCGTGGATACCTCACCCATCCTTCCACACCATGACGACAAAGAGTTGGTAACTTGACCCTAACCTGGGCCAGCCACCGGGAGTGGCCGCGGCGGCTAGCGCGGGTACTTGGCGAGATAGGACGCCATGGTGTCCTCCCGCAGCGCGGTACCGAGTTCGAGCAGCTGCTCGGTCTTGGGGACGTCGACGTACTGGTCGCCCACCTTGCCGCCGCCCTTGACCGGCGCCTGCAGCAGGTGGATGCTCTGCCGCCCATCGAGGCGCAGCGCCAGGGCGGTGTCGTAGACCAGCTGGTTGGTGACGTTGGCGTCCACGGTGATGGTCTTGCTGACCGCGCTGACGGTCTCGTCGAACTTGATCGGGTTGGCCAGCACGTCGGGCCTAGTCATTCGCCAGATGATCGCACTAATCACCTCGCGCTGGCGTTCGGCACGCCCCCAGGCGCCCGTCGGCAGCTCGTAGCGCTGGCGGACGAAGGCGAGCGCCTCCTCGCCCGCGACCGTGACCTCACCCTTCGGCCAGGTGTAGACCGCCCCGCCTTTGCCCTTCTCCTTCGAGGCGTAGGGGTTGTTGACCGTGACCCCGCCCAGCAGTTCGGTCAGCCTGATGAATCCCTCGAAATCGATGAGCGCGACGTGGTCGATCCGGGCCCCGATGAGGGTCTCCAGCGTCTGCACCTGAAGCTGGACGCCGCCGTAGGCGTAGGCCGCGTTGATCTTGCCTTTGCCGTGGCCCGGAATGTCGACCCACATGTCGCGGGTGAAGGAGGTGATGTAAACGTCCTTGCGGTCACCGGGGACGTGCACCCACATGATGACGTCGCTGCGCCCGTGGTCCCCCGCCCCGCGGGAATCGCTGCCCATGAGGAGGACGTTCATGGCCTTGTTGGGCACGGGTGCGACGGTTGGCCGGTTCTCGTAGTCGCGCGGGACGAAGGTCTCTTCGCGCTTGATGGAATCCAGCGCCTTGTTGAGGCTATTGATGTAATAGCCGACCACGCCGAGAATGATCGCGACCAGCACCCCAAAAACGGCTAGGACGATAAGGCCGCGTCGCTTCTTGCGCCGCGGTTTCGGCTGCTCACTGGCGGATTCGTTGAGGGCGTGTTCAAGGTTGTCGAGGGACACGGGGGTTCCTTTCTCACCGGCGGCGCCATTCTACTCACTCGCACAAAGGGGGAACTGGGCCGGGAAGTCTCATCTCTACCGGACGCCGGGGCGTCGGGCGCCCTGCTAGGCCTTGAGGGCGGCCAGCAGCCCCGGCATCGCGGCCTCAATGTCGGCGAGGGTCTCACTGAACCCGGATTCGGGGCCGTACCAGGGGTCGATGAGCGGCGTGCCCGCCCGCTTAGCGGGGTTGAAGTCGTTGATGAGCCGCAGGTTCTGCGCGTCCGGGACGAGGTGGCGCATCCGGTCGATGTGAATCTGTTCGGCGGCGATGACGAGGTCGGCCGAGGCGATCTCGTCGGCCGTGATGCGGTGCGCGCGGTGCCCGGTCGCGTCGTAACCGGCCTCGGTGAGGACGCGGGCGGCCCGGCGGTCGATCGGCGCGCCCAGCTCCTCGGAGCTCACTGCCGCACTGGTGATGTCGACGTCCAGCCCCGCGTCCGCGGCGAATTTCTGGGCGACCCGCTCGGCCATTGGGGAGCGGCAAATATTGCCCCAGCACACGAACACGATCTTCATTTCTTGCCTCCCAGGACGCTATTGACGATGCCAGCCACGATGGAGACCACTATGGCGCCAAGGAATGCCGCGCCCCAACCGTCCACACCGAAACCGAGCCCGAGCGCGCCGGAAATCTTCGAGGTCAGCATGAACATCACGGTGTTGATGACCAGCAGGAACAGCCCGAGGCTCACCACCACGAATGGCAGGCTCAGCAGGGTGACAAGCGGCTTCACCCAGGCGTTGACGACACCGAAGATGGCCCCGACCGCCAGGGCGGTCAGCACCTGGGCGAACCCCTCGTTCCCCTGGCTGAGCCCGGCGAATCCCTGCGTCGGCCCCAGGTAGAGGCCGGGCACAAGAAGCGCCGCCACGAAGACGGCGGCGGCGTTGGCGATGATGCGTATGAGCATGCCCTCCAGGGTACTCAACGGTTTCATGGCCGGATGGGCGGGCGCGGGCCCGACCGGATCGGAAGCGATAGGGCGGTCGGCGTGAAAATGTCAGTCCTGAATGGCAGGCTATAGGGCATGCACATCCTGGTAGTAGACGACGATCAGGCGGTCCGCGATTCGCTGGCGCGGTCGCTGCGCTACACGGGGGATACCGTCACGACCGCGGTCGATGGGCTGGAGGCGCTGGCGAAGCTGTCGGCGATCCACCCCGACGCGGTGATTATGGATGTCATGATGCCCCGCCTCGACGGGCTGGAGACGACGCGGATGCTGCGCCAGACCGGCAATGATGTGCCGATTCTGATCCTCACCGCGCGCGACGCGGTCGGCGACCGGGTCGATGGGCTGGACGCGGGCGCCGACGACTACATGGTCAAGCCGTTCGCCCTGGACGAGTTGCTCGCCCGGCTGCGGGCGCTGACCAGGCGGGCGCGTCCGGCCTCCGAGGTCGAGTCGCCTGTGCTGCATTTCGAAGACCTCACGCTGGACACCCAGACCCGTGAGGTGACCAGGGCGGGCCGTCACGTGAGCCTGACCCGCACCGAGTTCGCGCTGTTGCAGACCTTCATGGAGAACCCGCGGCGGGTGCTGGAACGCCAGTGGCTCATGGTCGAGGTGTGGGGTTTCGATTTCCCGACCACGGCCAATTCGCTTGAGGTTTACATCGGCTACCTGAGGCGCAAGACCGAGCAGGGCGGCGAACCGCGGCTCATTCACACCGTGCGCGGGGTGGGCTACATCCTGCGCGAAACACCCCCGTGATCAGCAAGCGGGTCCACCAGATCCAGCGGTGGGCGGGGTTGCTTCTGCGGGGCCAGAGCCTGCAGAGCCGGATGGTCCTGTTGACCGCGACGGCAGTCGCCATCGCCGTGGCCTGCGTCGCGGTGGCCGCCTATGTCATGACGCGGTGGTCTCTCTACGATCAGCTCGACCGGGAGCTGGTGCAGGTGTCGGGTTACACCTCGGACGCCATCGCCACCGACATCGACAACATGGGTGGGCTCAACACGGACGCGCTGCGGGCCGTCAACGTGACGCTGGTGGTGGTCTCTGCGGGTGGGGAGCAGCTGCGCGTCCCCGGTGAGAACACGACCCTGCTGGCCGACAATCCCGAGTTGGCGATCGCCCGGCTCCAGGCCGGGTATTCCGCCCGGACCAGCCTCGGTTCGGACGGCCAGATGTACCGCATGGTCGCGACACCCATGAGCGTCGGGAACGCCAACTACGCGGTCGTGCTGGGGCGCTCGATCTCCCCGGCGGCCACGACGCTGGACTCGCTGTGGCTCGTCATGGTGGCGGTCGGCGTCATGGGCACCGGTTTCGCGATGGCGACCAGCTACTGGGTGGGCCGGGCGGCCCTGTCCCCGGTGCGGGAGCTGTCGGACGCGGTGCACCACATCACCGCGACCGACGAGCTGGACCCGATCCAGATTCACAGCGACGACGAGCTGGGCGACCTGACGAGGTCGTTCAACTCCATGCTGGTGTCACTGCGGTCGTCCAGAGACCGGCAACGCCGCCTCATCGCGGACGCCGGGCACGAGCTGAGGACGCCCCTGACCTCGATGCGCACGAATGTCGAGCTGCTGGTCGCCGACGAGAACTCGGGCATGCTGCCGCCGGGTGCCCGCCACGAGATCCTGCACGATGTCGCCGCCCAGCTGGGCGAGTTCACCTCCCTAGTGGCCGACCTGGTGCAGCTGTCGCGGGAGGACAAGCTGCAACGCAACCTCGTCGAGCTGGACTTCGCCGACGTGGTCGCGGCGTCCGTGGAGCGGGCGAGGCGCCGCGGCCCGGGCATCCACTTCGACGTCGAGCTGAACCCGCTGATCCTGACCGGTGAGCCGGACACCCTGGAGCGCGCCGTGACGAACCTGCTGGACAACGCGGTGAAGTTCTCCCCGCCCGACGGCACGGTGCACGTGAGCCTGGTGGGCGAGGAGTTGCGCATCTCCGATGAGGGCCCCGGCATCGCCGAGGAGGACCTGCCGCACGTGTTCGACCGGTTCTTCCGCTCCGACCGCGCCCGGAACACCCCCGGCACTGGCCTGGGGCTGTCGATCGTCGCCCACACCGTCAACAGCCACGGCGGCTGGGTGCGGGCGGGCAACGCCGAGGGCGGCGGCGCCGAGTTCACCCTGCACCTGCCCGGGGCGTCCGGGTCGGACGCCAGCGTCCCCGACGACGAGTGAGTTCCCAGGCCCGCAACCGGGCCGGGCGGTGCCGCGTCCACATGTGGAAAACCCCTGTGGAGAACTACATCGGTGTGTTTCCCCAGGTCAGCGCGCCCGAGTTACCCACACAAGTTATCCACATGTGGGTAACTACACGTGTGTAAGTAGATGCCCTGGCCGGAAAGGTGGGCGGCCAGGCTGGCTTGCTTCGGGACCCGGCGGTGAGCCAGGAGCGGGCCATGCCGACCGGGGCCATCCGGGCGGCGACATCGATCAGCCCCGGGAAGACCCCGATCAGCGCGGGGCGCTATGCCCAAGGGACGCCCCACCCCCGGATCTAGCCTTGCCGTCGCCCCTAGCCAGCACGGTTTATCCGGACTAGGGCGGGGGCGCCGTAAGTGCCCGGTGGGGTTGGCAGAATGAGGGGTATGACCGCCACCATCTCTCTCGCCGAGTTCATCAGCCGCTATCACGACGGCGCCATGCTCATCGACGTCCGCGAACCCGACGAGTACGCCGCCGGTCACGTGCCCGGAGCGATCCTCGCGCCGATGAGCAGCATCGAGGACCACCTCGCGGACATCCCCCGCGGCGAGGACGTCTTCGTGATTTGCCACTCCGGACGCCGCAGCCTGGCGACGGTCAGCCTCATGCGCTGCCACGGCATCCGGGCGATCTCGGTGGACGAGGGCACCGCCGGGTGGATCGCCGCTGGCCAGACCGTGGTTCGGGAGGAACCAACCGCCTGACCGGGGATGGTCCGCCGAGCGCTGGGTGCGGCGCACCGGTTGTTGTGCGGGTGTTGTCCGTGACGAGAACCACCCGCGCCCGGGGGTGGCACGTCCCGGGCCTCCCCACCTGGGTGGGCTCAGCTCACAGCAGTTCTGGGCGCACGAACTCGCCAGCTCCGATGCTGGCGTCGATGAACGAGCAGACCGTCTGGTACCAGACCTTGGCGTGCTGCGGGGTGAGAATCCAGTGGTTCTCGTCGGGGAAGTACAAGAACTTGTGTCCGAACCCGGCCTCGTCGCCGTCCCACTGGGACGTCAGCGCCCACCACAGCGCCAACCCCTCCCCGATGGGCACCCGGTAGTCCTTGTCGCCGTGGATCACCAGCATCGGGGTCCTGATCTGGGACGCCGACAGGTGCGGTGAGTAGGCCGACCGCATCGCGGGGCTCATCTCGCGTGACCAATACCAGGCCGCGTCGGTGGTGCCGCCGAAGGATTCCAGGTTCCACAGGCTGGCGTGGGTGACGATGCCCCGGAACCGGTCGGTGTGCCCGGCCACCCAGTTCGCCATGTAGCCGCCGAAGGACCCGCCCATCGCGACCGTGCGCTCGGCGTCGATATCGGGGCGGGCGACGGCGGCGTCGGTCAGCGCCATGAGGTCGGTGAAGGGTTCGCGTCCCCAGTGTCCCCAGCCGCGCTGAATGTAGTCCAGGCCGTAGCCGGTGGACAGCGCGGGGTCGGGCAGCAGCACCGCCCACCCGCGGCTGGCCAGCAGCCACGGGCACCACCGCCACGACCAGGCGTTCCACGATCCCAGCGGGCCGCCGTGAATCCACAGCGCCAGCGGCGCCGGGTCGGACGCCGACGCGCCCTCGGGCAGCACCAGGTAGCCCGGCACCCGGGTGCCGTCGGCGGCCCGGGTCTCGACCCGTTCCACGCGGCCCGGCAGCTCCGGGTAGGACACCGGGGAGCGCAACTCCCGCACGGCTGTGGTCGCGGTGTCGATCGCGACCACCGAACCCGGGTCTGAGTAGGAGGAACGGATCGCGTACAGCGTCCGGCCGTCCGCGGACAGGGTAACCTGGCCGAACGCTCCCGCCCCAGTGAGCCGCCGGACCTGCTCGGTGGCCAGGTCGACCGCGAAGATGGCGTGGTCGCCGTCCTCGTCCGCCGACACGTAGAGGGTCGCGTTGTCGGGGCTGAACGCGATGGGCTCAGCCCACCGGTCCCAGGACTCGGCGAGCACCCGCCCACCCGAGGCGTCGATGAGCCATAGCTTCTGGTCGACCGCCCGCTCCGGCGACGACCGGTAGCTGCGCACGCACGCCACGAGCGTGGCGTCGGGCGAGACGACCGGGGCGTAGAACTCGTCGGCGGGATCGGCGGCCAGCGTGGTGCGTTCGCCGGTGGCCGGCTCGATGGAGACCACGGTGCCCGCGACCTCGCAGCGTCCCCGCGGGACCTGCCAGCCCGTGACCAGGCGGGCACCGTCGGCGCTCAGCGACCAGCTGGTCTCGGCGAGCGCCGCCCCCAGGTCGCCCCCGAGCGCCCGCGCCGAGGCGGTGACCTCACCGTCGCCGCGGGTGAGGTCGAACCGGGTGATCCGGTCGTTGACCGGGCCGAGGTCGTGGTCCCAGTAGCGGACGGGGAAGGCCTCGTGCAGGATCGCCGAGACCTTCGCCGTGCTGCGGGCCTTGCGCTTGGCCGCGTCCTCCTCATCGTCGGCGACACCGGCGTGGCTAGGGGTTTTCGCGAAGACCACCCCGGTGGTGGGGGACGCGACGAGCCCGCTGTAGCCGCCCGGGCGCTGCGCGATCGGGTAGGCCTCGCCCCCGTCGGCCGGGAGCAGCCACAGCGCCGAGGTGCCCTCAGCCGGGGGTTCGGCGCCCGCGGGGACGGGGCGTTTCGACCCGAAGAGGAAGGACCCATCGGGCAGGAAGGCGCCCAGGCCCTCCCCTTCGGACGAGCGGGTCATGCGCCGCGCCGGGGCGGAGCCGGAGGGGTCCAGCGCCCACCACGCGCTCTGGTAGGCCGTGCCGTCGGCGTTCGGCTGGGCGAGCGAGACCATCAGCCGGGTGCCGTCCGGGGAGACCTCCAGCCCGCCGAGCCGCGGCAGCGCGACGTAGGCGTCCAGATCGTGCCAGGGAGAAGTCGTGGGGGATGCGTCAGCCATAACGGCGAGCCTACCGCCGGGCACAGCACCGGGCGGTGGCACGCCCCCTGTCCCACGGGTGCGCCCCTCAGGGAAGCAGCCGGTCAGGCGTCCATCCTCCCTGGCCCGCGGCCCGGCCCTGGTGGTCGTGTTGGCCGCGCTGCCGGTATCGCTCCGCGGATCTGGTGACCGGGCCACGGGTTAGCCTGGGAGAAGCGATATGTGAAGGGAGCATCATGGCTGAGACTGTCTTTTCCGCGGTCGCCGAATCCCTGGAGGGCATGGCGACGCGCTGCACCTCCCGGGGCCTGAGTTTCGTCCTGGACGAGCCGCCCTCGCTCGGCGGTAAGGACGAGGGGATGAACCCGCTCGAGGCCGTCCTGTCGGCCCTCGGCGCCTGCAAGTGCGTCGTGGTGAGGGTTTTCGCCAAACTGAAAGGCATCCGGCTGCGCCACGTGCGGGTCGAGGTGGATGGGGTGTTCGACTCGGATGGGTTCCGGGGGAAGAACCCCGCGGCGAAGGTCGGGCTGTCGGCGATCAGGACGCGCTACCACATCGACGCCGACAACACCCCCGAGGAGATCGCGGCCTTCGTCGAGTTCGTCGAGGCCCACTGCCCGGTCCACGACACGCTGGCCAACCCGGCCCAGATGAGCTACGAGATCGCCTGAACCAGCGCCCGCCCCACCGGCGCCACGCCCGGGCTTTCGGCCACGCAGGCCCGCCGACGGGAGGTGACGTGACCAGCAGCCACCCGAGCCGCCGCACCGTGGTGTGCGCAGCCGCCGTCCTGCTGCTCCCCGCCTGCTCGGGGGCGGCTGGCGGCGAGCCTTCGCCCGGGCCGGGCGCGACGATGCGGGCCCAGCCCAACCCCTTTGACGCGCTCTACGACCGGGGGTTCGCGCTGACGCCACTGTCGGCCGACCCGATCCCGGAGGCCGCACGGCCGCCCCGCCCGTCCGGCCTCGATACGGGCATCACCGACCCGGCCTACGGCACCCGCCTGTACCGGGCGACCGATGCCGCCGACGGCATGGGTGGACGCATGCGCCACGATTACTCGCGGCGGCAGGCGTTCAACGCCGACAACTCCCGCTACCTCGCCCAGGACGGCGCCGGGCGCTGGTACCTCTACGACGCGCGCACCTTCGCCAAGCTGAGGGTCCTGCCCGAGCTGGTGGGCGACTGCGAACCGATCTGGCACCCGAGGCACCCCAGTGAGCTGTACTTCACGGCCCGCAACGGGGGCCTGCTGTGGTGGCTTTACGACGTGGAGGACGGCTCCACCCGGGTCGCGGCCGACTTCACCGGCGCGACCCCATGGCCGCGGGCCACCTCCCTGTGGACCAAGGGGGAGGGCGGCACCAGCGCCGACGGGCGCTACCTGGCGCTCATGGCCACCAGCTACGACGACGCGGCCCAGCGCAACACCGTCCACGGCCTTGTCCTGGCCGACCTGCGGGACGGCCGGATCGTCGGGACGCTGGACGCCAGCGCCTTCCCGGTCCCCGGCGCCGTCCCCGACCACATCGGCACGTCGCCGAGCGGCCGCCACGCGGTGGTGTCCTGGCTCGGCTCCCAGGGCGGGACCCACGCCTACTCCCCCGACTTCACGGCCTCCCGCCAGCTGACCGCCGGATCGGAGCATTCCGACCTGGCGATCGGCCCGAACGGCGAGGACTACCTGGTCTACGCCGACTACGGCGCGGGCCAGATCGTCGCCATCAATGCCGACAACGGCGAACGCGTCGACCTGCACCCGCTGTACCCGGCTCCCGGTGAGGCCTACGCCCTGCACATCAGCGGCCAGGCCTTCGACCGGCCGGGCTGGGTGGTGGTCTCCACCTACGCGGACTCCGCCGACCACGGCTCCACCCGGCCCGCCCCATCGCCGCGTCCGGAGTACCGCAAGGTGTGGCTGCTGGAACTGAAACCCTCGGGACGAAAACTGAACGTCGCCCACGTCCGCGGCAACGACCACGGGCTGTCCGGGGACGCGTACTTCCTCGAACCGCAGGCCAGTGCGTCCCGGGACCTCAGCCGGATCATCTTCGCCACCAACTTCGGCGGCGGCGACATCGAGAGCTACATCGTCGGGCTCCCGTCCTGGGTGCTGGACTGAACCGGGGCGTCTATCGGCCGGAGACGACCACCCGGGGCTGCCCGTGCTGGCCCCCACACACCGGAGGTGCGGGAGGCCAGCAACCCTGGCGCGGTTAGCCGAGGTAGTCGCGCAGCCCCTCCAGCGCCGGGGCGAACACCTGGCTGGCGAAGAAGGCCTCCCAGTGCTCCCGCTCATCCTGGGCGCAGTCGAACTCCGTCCACCACTCGACGAGGGACTGACCGGTCGAGCTCACCCGCGTCACCTTCAGCGTGGAGACGTACCCGGTCACGTCGAACGGGGCCGGATCGCAGAACCCGTAGGAGTAGCTGCGTTCAAGGTCCGACAGGGCGAGCAGCTTCTCCCTGATCCGGGAGTCGCCGAGCTGGAAGTTCCGCACGGCGCCGACCGTCGCGCCGGTCAGGCCGTCCTCGATGTGGCTCTCCGAGACCGCGGAACCGAACCAGGTGGCCAGGCCGTTGAAGTCCCTGAGGGTGTCCCACACCTTGTCGGCGTCGTGCTGGATGATCGTGCTGTAGTACGAGATCGTCATGTCAGCCCTTCTTGAAGGTGATGGCCTTGAACTCTTCGGTCTGTGCGCGGATGCCCACCTCGGCCGGGAACCGCTCGATGGAGCTCGCCCCGTAGAAGCCGACGATGCCGTCGGTGTGGTCGAGGATGTACTGCGCGTCGGCCGGGTTCGCGATCGGCCCGCCGTGGCACAGGCACAGGATGTCGGGGTTGACGCTCTTGGCCGCGTCCGCGAGCTGCTGCACCTTGACCGCGGCCTCCTCCAGGGTCAGCGCGGTCTTCGCGCCGATGGTCCCAGACGTTGTCAGGCCCATGTGGGGGACGAGGATGTCCGCCCCGGCGCGGGCCATGTCCTTGGCCTGGTCCTCGTCGAAGACGTAGGGGGAGGTGAGCAGGTCGAGTTCGTGGGCCATGCGGATCATGTCGATCTCGTGCCCATACCCCATGCCGGTCTCTTCCAGGTTCGCCCGGAACACCCCGTCGATCAGGCCGACGGTGGGGAAGTTCTGCACACCGGCGAACCCGATCTCTTTCACCTGGCGCAGGAAGTGCCCCATGACGCGGAACGGGTCGGTGCCGTTGACGCCCGCCAGCACGGGCGTGCGCTTCACGACGGGCAGCACCTCGTTGGCCATGTCCATGACGATGGCGTTGGCGTCCCCGTAGGCCAGCAGCCCAGACAGCGAGCCGCGCCCGGCCATGCGGAACCGGCCCGAGTTGTAGATGACCAGCAGGTCGATGCCACCGGCTTCCGCGGACTTCGCGGTGATGCCGGTGCCCGCGCCGCCGCCGATGATGGGCTGGCCCTGGGCGACCTGGGCGCGGAAGCGATCGAGGATCTCTTGGCGGGACATGTCTCTCCTTCTCAGTTGGTGATGGATGCGTGCAGCGCGCGGGCCATCGCGGCGCCGAAGCCTGGGTCGTTGATCGCCTGGTCGAGTTCGTGGACGACGACACCGGAGCCAGCCAGCCCCGCGCGCAGTTCGGCGAACAGCGCGGCGTCAGCCTCGGCGTCCCGGAAGGGCGCTCCGTCGACGTCGATGGCGCTCACGCCCCGCAGGGGGATGAACAGCTCGGTGGGTCCGGTGGCGGCGGCGAGTTTGGCGGCGATGCGGCGTCCCAGCTCGGCCATCTCGTCGGGGGTGGTGCGCATCAGCGTCACGGTCGGGTTGTGGACGAACAGGTTGCGTCCGGCGAACTCGGGCGGCACGGTGTCGGCGGGACCGAAGTTCACCATGTCGAGCGCCCCCAGGCTGACGGCCTGCGGCAGGCCGACCCGCCCGGCCATCTCTAGCCGCTGCGGCCCCGCGGACAGGACGCCGCCCACGAGGTCGTCGGCCAATTCGGTGGTGGTGAGGTCGCAGATCCCAGCCAGCAGGCCCGATTCGGCGAGTTTCTCCATGGCGCGGCCGCCCGCCCCGGTGGCGTGGAAGACCAGCACCTCGTAGCCGAGGTCGGTCAGGGTGGCGCGGGCCTCGTCCGCGGCCGGGGTCGTCACGCCGAACATGGTGATGGCGACGACCGGTTTGTGGTCAGCGGGGACGGCGGCAAGCCGCTCCTCGTATGCCCTCGCCATCCCAGCGATCGCGGCGGCGGCGTTGGCGAACACCTGGGACGAGATCGAGTTGATCCCGGCGACGTCGACGACCGAGTACATGAGCGTCGCGTCCACCTCGCCGACGTAGGGTTTCACGTCGCCGGAGGCCATGGTCGAGACCAGCAGCTTCGGGAAACCGACCGGGAGGGCCTGCATCGCGGCGGCGGCGACCGATGAGCCGCCGGACCCGCCGAGGGCCAGCAGGCCGTGGATGCGTCCCGACACCGCCAGGTCGCGGACGATGTGGGCCGCCCCGACGCTCATCACCTGCATCATCTCGCCCCGGTCGCGGCGTTCGCGCAGGGCGGCGGCGTCGGCGTCCGCGGCGGCGATCACGTCGTCGGAACTGACGCTGGCCAGCGGGCTCGCCGAGAAGGACCCGACGTCGACGAACAGGGCCTGCACCCCGTGCTTGTCCAGCTGTTCGGCCAGCCAGGCGTATTCGGCGCCCTTGGTGTCCAGCGTCCCGATCAGTGCAACAACAGCCATGCGGTCTCACTCCTTCGTGTGTGTCGGGCCCGCCCTGCGCAGGCGTGACAGCGAGGCTACGTCTCACCGCGGGACAGCACTAGTCCAATCCGGGGGAATTGGCTCAGGCCGGTGGGGCATACTCGGAAGCGTGGGAGTGCGCATGGATTCGGCGGAGCTGTCGAGGCTGCTCGGGGTGTGGACGGACGCGGACGAGCGGCTGCCGGACGCGCTGGCGAGGACTATTTCAGAGCTTGTGGATCACGGTTTCGTGCCCGCGGGGAGCACGTTGCCGCCGCAGCGGGAGCTCGCGCGGGCGCTGGGGGTGGCCCGCGGGACCGTCGCGTCCGCCCTGGCGATGCTGGAGGCTGGCGGGTATGTCGTCTCGACCCGGGGCTCGGGGACGCGGGTGAGGTCGGGCCGGGTCGGTGCCGAGCACCGGGCTGGCGGGCGGCTGTTCTCGTTCACCAACGCCCCGCGCGACGTCATTGACCTGTCCAGCGGGGCCCTGCCCGCGTCTGCGGTGACCAGGGAGGTGCTGTCGGCGAGCCTGGACGGGCTCGACCCCTACCTGGAGACCGACGGCTATTTCCCGGCCGGGCTTCCGGTGTTGCGGCAGGCGATCGCCGAGCACCTCACCCGCGATGGGGTGCCGACCCGGCCCGCGGAGGTGCTGGTGACGAGCGGGGCGCAGCAGGCGACCTCGCTGGCGATCCGGGGGCTGCTGGACCCGGGCGACCTCGTCCTGGCCGAGGACCCGAGCTACCGGGGTGCGCTGTGTGCGCTGCGGGCCCACGGCGTCCGGCTGGAGGGGGTCCCGCTGCGCGACGGCGGCGTCGACGTGGGCCTGGTGGCGCGCGCGGCGGTGAGGCGTCCGGCCGCGCTGTACTGCCAGACCGGCGTCCACAACCCGACGGGGCAAACCATGGCCAGGGACGCGCGGGCGGCGCTCGCCGGTGTCGTCAACCGGTGCGGGCTGCCCGTCGTCGAGGACTGCTGCTCCTACGACCTGACGCTGTCGGGGCGTCCGGCAGCAACGCTGACGGGCCTTGTCGCCCCGGAACTTCACCTGAGCTGCTGGACGATGTCGAAGCTGTTCTGGGGTGGGCTTCGCGTCGGCTGGGTGAGGGCAGACGAGGCGCGCATCCGCCGACTAGTGGAGCTGCGGAAGGTCGACGACCTGGCGACCTCCATCGTCGACCAGCTGTACGCCGTGCGGCTGCTGCGCCGGGCGGCGGACGCGCGGCGGGAGCGGCAGGCGATGCTCGCGACGCACCTGGCGTCCACGGAACAGGTGCTCCGCGAGATGGCCCCGGCGTGGACCTGGCGGCGGATCGTCGGCGGTTCGGGCCTGTGGGTGGACACCGGAGCGGACGCCGTCGCCTTCGTCGAGCAGGCCAAGCGGGCCGGGGTCAAGCTCGCCGCCGGGCCGAGTTTCTCGCCCCACGACGGGCACCGCACCATGCTGCGGCTGCCCCTGTGGCACGACGGAGCCGAACTGAGGCGAGGACTGGGCGCCGCATTCGGCGAATAGTGCCGCGGGCGATGTGGCCGCGGAACACCGCCGGGCCGTGGCCCAGGCGATCGCTCCGGCCAGGACCTTTAGGGGTGGAACTGTAACATTGTTACAGTTTGTTACAGTTCAGGCGAGGTGCCAGGTGGCGCGTGGGTCTTGCTTGGCGGAGCCCTCCCGGGTGACGAGGCCGAGCTCTTCCAGCTGGGCTAGCGCCCGGGTGGCGGTCATGCGGGCGACCCCTGCCAGGTCGGCCAGCGCCCCGGTGGAGAGCGGCTCGCCCGCCTGGCGCAACGTGTTCAGGACGGCGATGGCGCTGCGGGTGAGCCGGGAGCGGATTTCTTCGGGGAGCGCTTCCTGCGCAGACAAGGTGAGCGTCACCGAGGAAGAGGACTGGAAATAGTGGGGATCGACGAGCCCGCGTCCGCGCATCTCAGCGAATAGCCGAGCGATTCCTTCCCCGAGTTCCCTGGTGTACCCCAAGTCGGCGCATACCCGGGCGATGCGCGGGTTACGGGCATAGCGCCGGATATCGAGCGGGCGCTGGGGTTCGACGATGCCAGGGAATCGTCCTGGCGAGGTGATCTCGATCCGGTGCGGGAAGATCTCGAAGCGAATATGGTCGCCCATGGTGCTGTACGAGCGGTGGACGACGGCGTTGACTAGCCCCTCCAGCCAGGCGTCCCGGGGAATCCGGGAGATGGGCTCGAAGGTGCCCGCATCGCTCAGCTGCTGCCAGGCGGGCATCATGTCGTCGATCTGGCGGATGGCCTCGGCGATCTGCCGCGGTAGGGGGCCTTCCACCCGGCGGTCTTGTTCAAGCGTCATGTGTCGCCCCACGCCCCGGTGATCCGCCCCGTACTTGAGAATCCGGACGACGGCATTGGGAAACTCGCGCTGGGGACGTTCGTCGAACAGCAGCTCGCTGGCCACGGTGAGTCGGCCCCGGCGATCCACCAGGTCGCGCGCGGCCAGCGCACCCTCGATGGTCGCCGCACCGATGCGGTTGGCGTAGTCCGCTAGGGCCTGCTGGTCGAGGTCTGCCAGTGTGAGGTTCACGGGAGTGGCTTCATAGTGCGCCATGCCCCGGTCGAACACGAGCTCACGCTGCTGCGCGGCGGTCAGCCGCCGCGACTCGTCGCCAACCCGCAGGTAGCACTCACCCTTCTGGGTGACGTGCACAGTCTCGCCCGGCACGATGTTCAGCAGGACGAGAGTGGCTGGCTCGCCTTCGGCGTCCAGCACCTCAACCTCTTCCACTCGGGCGCGCACCGGTGGTTCGGTGTAGTCGAGGCAGGCCTGCCGCAGTTCGTTGCGCCGCCGCGCTGGCACGTCCTCTACCGTGCCGTCGTGGAGCCCAACGACGATCACCCCACCATCGGCGTTGGCCATCGCCACCAGCGGGACCGCGAGATCGCGCGGCGACACGCGAGCGGACTTGCGCTCGAACCATTGGTCTTCCGCAAGGGCCAGCAGCGCTGGCCCCACCTGCTCTGGGGTCAGCGTCAGGCTACGATCCACTGCCGCCGACGTCATGGACTAACTGTAACATTGTTACAGTTTGTTACAGTGTCGCGGCGTCCCAGCCGAGGTTGCCTGGCCCACCACATGCCAGTCTTGGTTGTCCGGCATGGCCTCTCCCGGTTTCGTCAGTGGGCTCTAGTACGGTGTGAGCACACCTGTTGAGACCGGCATTGAGCGCGCCGTTGGCGTAGGAGACACACGATGGCACCGACCACCAAAGAGGCCCAGCGGGCCGAGTTGCACAAGACCATCTGGCGGATCGCCAACGATCTGCGCGGCTCGGTGGATGGCTGGGACTTCAAGGCCTACGTCCTGGGCATGCTGTTCTACCGGTTCATCTCAGAGAACCTCACCGCCTATATCAACCAGGGCGAGCACGAGGCCGGGAACCCCGATTACGACTACGCCGAGGAGTCCGATCACCTGGCCTCCGGCATTCTTGAGGGCATCGTGGAAGAGAAGGGCTTCTTCATCCTCCCCTCGGAGCTGTTCGCCAATGTCCGCGAGCGGGCGCCCCGGGACGAGAAACTGAACGAGACCCTGCTCGAGCAGGCAAAGCCGCTGTGGGATGAGGTCAGGACCATCGTCGCGACGGCTCCACGGTCCAGCTCGAAGTCGTCGAGCCCAGCGGCGCCGAGCTGGGCGAGTGGGACCCGCTCGTCGACGAGCTGCACGAGTAGGCACGCAAAAACGCACCGCTGCCCATGACCGGGGCCGCTCCCGACTGGACCAGCGGCACCCCGGCCGACGCGCTGAGCCGCCTCGGCCTCACGTACATTATGCGCGCCGCCAGGGGATGATCGTGTCGACCGCCGGTTCACCGATGGGCATAGATGTATCCTCTGCCGACAGGTGTCAGCAGAGGATACACACGAGCGACTAGCAGACGATCACTCGCCCCACCACGAGCAGGAGACGGCGCCGCTCGGGGAGCCGGTCAGGCTCGCATTGAGCGTCATGATCTGGACAGAAAACCCCTTGAGTGGGCCGATGTCGTAGTTGAAAGAAGCGGTCAGCCGAGCGGAGGCACCGCCGGCACTAACCCATGCAGACTTCGAGGTCTGGCCGGTCTTGACCAGAGGGTTGAGGTTGCGCAGGACGATGGCCTTGGAGTTATTGATACGGGTCACCTTGCCGCTCGTGACTCGGTAGCCGACCTCAACCTTGTACTCGATCACCTTCAAGCCGAGAATCGTGACCCAGCGAGTCGACCACACGCTGCGGTCCACGGTCGTGGCGAGCGGGGCCATCATGCCTCCGCCGGGTGCGGCGGTCTGAACCGTCGAGACCCCACTGACGTCCACGCCGTCGAGGTTCTCGGCCTCATCGGTGTACAGGGCGGGGTTGGTCAGCAGGTTGAGGTACTGCTCCTGCTCGGCGGTGGCCAGCGCCTCGAACTCGGCCAGCACGTCGGGCGCTTCCTCGGCGAGGTAGGCGCTGTACTCGGAGATGGTGAGCGTGGCCCCGGTCTCGTCGGGGGGTGTAGGCCGACGCCGGGCCGGTCGCCAGAAGCGAGAGCGCAAGTACGCCGACGACGATGCCGACCAACTTCTTGAATGTCGATCTCACGGTGAACTTACTCTCAGTAGTTCTTGATGGCTGAGTACCGATTGGTACCACACATTACACGCTAGCTGGCGATATGAGTATCACCAGGGATCAACGTCCCCTGGGATGATTGCGGTGCATGGTACCGTTCAGTGTTAGATAGATCGGTGCAGGGGTTAGAAGGTGTTGGGCATGAGTGAGAGTGAGGAGGCGACCGGGGTCGTCACCCAGCTTCGCAAGGGCGTCCTGGAGTACTGCGTGCTGCGGCACCTGGATGCGGGGCCGGCCTACGGCCTGGAGCTGGCGAGCCGGTTGAGCGAGGTCGGTCTGGTCGCGCACACTGGCTCCCTCTATCCGTTGCTTGCGCGGCTGCGCAAGCAGGAGCTGGTCGAGACGTTCTGGCAGGAGTCGGAGTCGGGTCCACCGCGCCGGTACTACCGGCAGACGGCT
Source organism: Propionibacteriaceae bacterium (assembly GCA_030529455.1). Taxonomy (GTDB): domain Bacteria; phylum Actinomycetota; class Actinomycetes; order Propionibacteriales; family Propionibacteriaceae; genus JAUMWV01. The sequence continues at coordinate 20,946 of JAUMWV010000027.1, forward strand.
AAGGGCCGGGTCGCGCTGCGTCAGTTCCTCACGGAGTGGCGCAGGTTCGTGGACAAAGTGGATCACCTCATGGAAGGCGTGGAGTAATGAGCAATACAAGTGTTGCCAAGTACATTGAGCACCCGTTGGTGCGAGCCTACCTGCGCGACCTCGACGTCGCACTGCGAGGCGTGAGCGCCGGTGAAGCGGGTCTGATCCGGGAGTCGGTGCGCGAGCACTTCGTCACCGAGTTCGCGCTGGCTGACCAGAGCGCTCCGACCGAGACGGTGGTCAAGGAGGTGCTGGCGAAGCTGGGGCCGGTGGAGTCGATCACGGACGGCTTGGTCGGCGAGGAAGCCGCTGGCCAGGCTCACGCGGCCGCGGAGACGCGGCGCCGCACCATCGCCACGGTAGTGGCTACGGTGCTGTCGGCGGTCCTGGTGCCGTTCGCAGTGGGAGTCTCCGCAGTGCTGTCGGCAGTCGCCCTAGCCGTAGCGATCAAGTGGGTGCCCCCTCGCCAGCGGACGATCCTGATTGTCGTGAACGTAATCGTGCTCGTCGTGGCCCTGGTGTACCTGATCGTGGCACTCACGACCGCCTCTGCGCTGTTCGGCCCGGTGGAAGGCGGGAGCTGAGAACGCTCCCCGCCCACCGGCGCGGGCGCTCGTCACTGTGTACACAGCGACCCCCTAGTGCTGCTGTTGGCATATGGAGACCGTGACTAGTGAGGTGTCGACGCGCGAGTTGCGTGCTCAGTTCTCCGACGTGCTCGGCCGCGCGATGTATGCCGGGGAGCGCATTGGGGTGACCCGTAATGGCAAGCTGGCCGCGGTCGTGGTCGGCGTGGCCGACCTTGACGCGCTCGAAGAGTTCGAGATGGCCCAGGACGTGGCCGCCTACTGTGAGGCGAAGGCCAGCGCGTCACCCTTGATGAGTTGCGCGCCGACTTGGCCTCGTGACCTACCGCGTCGATCTGACTGCGGTGGCTGCCCGGCAGATCAAGAAGCTGCCCAGGCCCGCGCGTGACCGCGTGCTCGACGCGATCGAGGACCTGGCCGAGGACCCCCGACCCCACGGTGCCCGCAAGCTCGTCGGTGAACAGTACGCCTGGCGAGTGCGAGTCGAGGACTACCGGGTGATTTACGACGTGTTCGACACCGAGCTGACTGTCACCGTCGTGCGGACGACACACCGCCGCGAGGGCTACCGCTGACGCACGGTCTTCACCCGGACTCCGCCGCAAACAATCGTTTTCGGTGCGGGTGCCGACGACGCGGGAGGTCGAGGGTGATGGCCTCGCCGGTGAGGAACACGAACCCGAGCCTGCCGTCGGTGAGCATGCAGCCACCCTCCAGCACAGCAGGGAAGTCCGGGATGTGGAGCGCGAGCTGTGTAGGCGACGCGGCGAGGAGCGTGTCGATCGCTGCGCGAAGCGTCGATGCGCGTCGCCGCGCGCAGGCTGTCCACGGTCATGTCGACCGCCGCGCTGCTGCGCCCAGCGAGCACCTGCAACGCTTCGGCCATCTTGACCAGCAGCACCTCCTGGTAGAGGTGGCTGGTGGCGCAAGTGCCACGCTTGACGTAGTTCGCAGGGCATTCCCACACATCGACCCGGTTCGGAGTGCCGGAGCGTCAAGTCTTGTGCCCGAACGGCCGTCCGCAGTCACCGCAGACGATCTTGCGGGACATGCGCAGCCCGAAGGACTGTAGCCCCTTGGATCGACGCGGGTGCCCAGCCAGGGCAGCTCCCGCTCCGAGATCTTAAGGACGTCGGCTGCGTGACGTTGGGCATTGAATGCGTCCTTCCACTCGACGGTGGGCCCGGCGGCGAGGTTTTCGAGGAGGAAGCGGGTCAGCCGGTAGGTCAGGCAGGCTTGGACTGTTGCCAGATCCGGGTAGTGCATGGCGGCGGCTCCTGTCTTTGCATCACTGACATACACGCTCTGATCAGGGTGAATAGCAAGTCGTAACCGGCACTACCTTTTGGCGATTCGCTTCCACCCGTGCCCTCCGTGGTTCGCGCCGCCCGCCCACGCCTCCCGGCCACGGCAGACGCCAGAGCCGCACCGTCCAGGTAGGCCGCTCGACGACTCGCACGATCGCGCGTTTAGCCTAGCAACACGCAGGTTTCGCGTGATCTGCGTCAGCCGCACCCCGCACGGTCTTGTATCCACTTCGATACGGTCTACGACCCAGCCTGCAGCTCGGGGCCGTTGCTGCTGAAGTTCGCCAAGGTCCTTGGGCCGGATCGGGTTCGCAACGGGTTCTACAGGCAGGAGATCAACCTGACTACGTACAACCTGGCGCGGATCAGTATGTTCCTGCACAACATCAACTACGAGCACTTCAGCATTGAGCACGGCGATTGAGGAGCCGGGTTGATTTCGGACAGCGGCCCCAAGAGGAACTAGGTCCTGCCCGAGCATGTTCGAACTCTCTGGGAAGACCGGTTCCCCGTCCTTCGGGCGTAGCTCAGGAGGCCGCGGCTCTGATCGAATCACTCCGAGACCAACGTGTCCAAGGCAGTTAGGTCTTCGTCGGTCAACGGAGCCGCTTCGTCCATTGCCTGCGCTCGCGCGTGGGCGCGCGTCCCCAAGAGCTGGTTGACATGGGCGTTCGCGCGTTCGTGGCGTTCGATGTAGTCGAGCAGGTCGGCCATCGCGATGCGGCGGTTCGACCCGACCAGCCGGTAGGCCAGCAACCCGCGATCCATGATCTTCACCAGGTGTGGACGGCTCACTCCCAGCAGTTGGGCCGCCTGGTTAGGGGTGAGCTCCTTGTCAGAGGCGAGCAGCGTCACGTCCGCGCCGCGTCGCACCGCATCCAGCAGGCCTTCGAGCATGATCGCGAGAGGTGAACCCTGGGGCAAACCCTGAGCAAACTCTTCCGTTTGAGCCAGCTCGTCAGCAGAAACCTTGTCAGCAATCAGCGTCGTGGACATGAGACAAACCTTTACTCACATAGATGCAATATCTGAAACGCCTGTAGCAGATGTTCAGACCCTCGCTGCCCCGGATGCGCCGGACACGAAGACCGCCCTAGCGCCCACCCGGTAGCTGCCCCACCACCTCAGCGATCAAGGGGGCATGGTCTGCGACCACCACCGGCCTCGGCCGTCTCCTACGACCCGATTGCGGTCTCGGCGGAGTCCACGGTCGTCGCGGAGGACGGGACGACCCTTCTACCCAGGGCTGAGCTCCAGGCTCGCACCTAGGCGATCTGCCAGGAAGCGCAGGAGCGTGTCGCCAAGAGGCAGCTCACCGCAACAGGGGCAGGGCAACCCGCAAAGAGGTAGAATGAGGGCCTGTACCAACTCAACAGTCCCCCATCAGCCGCTAAGCATCATGAGCAAAAAAGCACCAAGACCCATCGCCGCCCTTAGGGTAACCGTCATTGTTTTTGCGGCCCTCTCGATAATCATGAGCCTATTTGGCGTCATCCTTTCCCTCAGGGAAAGCCCATGGGCGAGCTCTTTAGGCCCCCTCTCGACCGCGATGGCAGGCACCACCGTTCTATTGCTTCTTTTCTTGATCTCTTACCAAAGACGCAATCCAAACAAGCCCACCGACTAGCCCCTGCAAGAGCGCCCGCCGCGCGCCGCTGCGAGCGCTCGGCCCGCTTTCCCCGTGCCCCGATACTGGGGGGACGAGCATGCAGGGCATCACGAACAACGCTGGCCACAACGGCACCGAATCCATCGACGGACCAATCGAGTTTTGCTGCATCGTTCGCAGCTTCCGCAGCCCATGCAGCTACCGCCTGCGCGTGGTCCTCGTCGCCGTCCTGCTGGCCCTGCTCGGCGGCGGTCAAGCACCGCCGCCAGCACCCACAGCCTGATCTGTGAAGAGCCACTATGTTCGGACAACTCATGGCGCATTGCAGACTACTCGAACGAGGAGAAGCACTGCTAAGCAAGCCGCTCTTTGCGGCACTCTCGCTACCGCTCCCGGCGACCTCGCAGACCGCACACGAAGGGCCAGCGCCGAAGTAGGCCAAAGCATACGAGCAGCAGCTGCGGGTACACCGAAAACTCGTCTCGGCGGGACAAGATGCTCAAATCCACCCACAAATCGAAACCGCGTAAAACGTACCCACACACGCAAGGCATGCTGTCCCTGCGCAAGGGACGGTGACCGCGGCCAACCCAAGTACTTACGGAGAAGCCACGACAAGCCCCAAACAGAACCAACCCTGCCCGTACCGCCCGGGAGCGCCGCTCCGGTGGGGAGGCGCCCGCTAGGCCCCGGACCGGAGCCTCTTGAGGTGGGCGCGGATCTTCTTCATCGCCCACTCGTAGTGGCTGGACGTGGCAGAGACGCAGTAGGAGCCGAGGGTCGTCGTCCCGGTCCACGCAAACTGGCCCTTCTCGAATAGTTCGGCGTCGGTGAGGGAGACGATGAGCGCCATCACCTGGTCGTGGGTGGACCGGACGAGCCGTTTCGCGTCCTCCAACGAAGTCGACTGGTGCTCGCTCCAGAACCGCTCATTCAGCTGGCCGTAGGTCTTCCAGTTGTAAGGGGCGGGCAGGAAGGGGGCGGAGCGGCCGCCCCGGTTGGTTTCCACCCACGTCAGCAACAGCCGGTGCCACTCATAGAGATGCACCAGGACGTCGCGCAGGCACCGGTCCCGCCGCCAGTGCGCCTCCTTCTTCGTGGGGTCGGCGCTGAAATCAACGGCGGCGAGCTGTTCCTCCTCGCTCATCGATTCGATCAGCGCACACAGTTTCTCGAACTGCGTTTCCCCGACCCGCAGCAATTCGTCCTTCGATGTCGGTCTGGACATGACGCCCACCCCTTCCTCAAAGCGGACAGTCACCGTGCCGGTGGCCCTGGTGCTCACCTGAGCGGCCAGTAGATCTCCGTGACGTAGTCGGCCGGGTCCAGGGTGTCCCCGACCCCGACAACATAATGCTCCCGGATGCGGTGGTCGGTGGTCTCGGCATGGGTCGCGAGCCACGCCCCCACCGCGCGATAGGTGTCCCAGATCGCGTCGTACTCGCCCACGTGGCGGGCTACCGCGAAGCGTCCGCCGGGCAGCGTGAGGTGCTCTTGCGGACGCGCGGCACCGCTCACGGGGATGAACGCGCTCACCTCCACCCGGGCCGGGTCCCACTCCTCCCCGGGGTAGATCGCGCCCGCCGCCCCCACCAGGCTCAGGCCTTCCCGGGTCGCGATCTCGACGATCTGGCCGTAGGCCCGCTCGAAGAAGGTGTCCAGGGTGTCCAGAGGCAACACCTCGGTGATGGCGAGGACCTCCAGGTCGGGCTCAACCCGCACCTCCACCCGTTCACCCAGCAGCCGCACGGGCGTCGTCACCAGCTCGTGCAGGGCATCAATTGCCCGCTGGGCGGCCTCCAGCCGCGTCCGCATGGTCGCTTCTTGGGCCCTCACGACCTCTGCCGTGACCTGGGGGTCGCGAGCCTGGACGACCCGGCAGACCTCGGGTACCGGCACGTCAAGGGCCCGCAACTGCCGGATGATCTCCGCGTCGACCAGCTGAGCGGCGCTGTAAAAGCGGTACCCGCTGGCGGCCTCCACCCTGGCCGGGAGCAGCAGGCCCTCCTCCTGGTAGTGCCGCAGCGCCCCGACCGACAAACCGGCAGCCCGGGCGAAAGTACCGATAGGCAACAGATTCGTAGACATGACACCATCGTGAACTCTCCAGCTACCCGAGAGTCAAGCAGGCCCACCGGGTCGCCGCAGAGCACCCACCCGCAAGGCACCGGTGAGCGGCGGGGTCCGGCCACAAGCCGGTGATGAGTTCAGTGCACGGTGGCTAGTCCAGGAGCAGTCGTCTCCCAGAGCGCCGAGATCGGCAGCGCATGGATGCGCTCGGCGTACTGGAATCCCTTCTCTGCCATGCCCAGAACGACGCCGTGGAGGAAGCGATCACCCAATCGGTCTCGTAGCTGGATAAGGCCTGCGAAATGGTCTGCTTTGTGCGTCGTCGAGGCCTTGACTTCGATTCCAATGACTCGCCCGTCACTCAGTTCCAGGATCAGATCCACCTCCAAACCCGATCGATCCCGGTAATGGTGCAGGCTGAATTCGGCTTCGCTCCACCCCTGCTGTTTGCTCAGTTCCTCTGCCACAAAGGCCTCGATGAACCCTCCAATCACTCGATTCCCGAGCGGAAGCAGTTCCGTGGGTGAGACGCGCGCAAGCCTCAGCGCCAATGCGGAGTCCGTGATGAAGACCTTGGGACGAGCTACTTCTCGCCTGGTGAGGTTGGGCGACCATGCCGGTAGCCGACCGAGCAGGTAGACCGCTTCTAAGGCGTCGAGATACGCGGTCACGGTGGACTGTGCAACCTCCGCTTGCTCCGCGATGCGCGCCTTGACCAGTTCGCCCCCTTGATTTGCGGCGATGAGGCGGGCAACCTTCGCCAGACGTTCCCGGGAAGCACCGCCTGGGATGTTGGCCGAGTCGCGGCCGATAACACGTTCCTGGTACGAGTCGAGCCAGCGGGGAGCCATCCGCGGGGAGAGACGTTGCACCTCAGGGTAACCGCCCTGGGACAGCAGCCTCGCGTAGTCTCCGCGAGTCGCGATAGTCCTGAATGCCTGCATATCCGCTGCTGAAGCGCTCAGCAACCACGCGACGAAATCATCTCGGCACGATCGCAATTCCCCTTGGCTCAGCCCCCTCAACGGCAGGGTCACGGCGCGACCTGCTAGAGAATCAGCGTCACCGCTCAGACGAAGCAAATTAGCCGCCCCAGTGAGTACGAAGCGCCCGGGTCTGCGGTCCCGGTCGACACTCGCCTTGACGGCATTGATGACATCTGGGCAGCGCTGAATCTCGTCGATGACCAAGGTTCCGGAAGGGTACTGGTCAACAAAGGCCTTGATATCCGCATCGGCCGCATTACGCGTCTCGACATCGTCGAAGGTGACAACCTTGCCGCGTCCGGCCAGCACACGATCCGCCAAAGAATTCTTTCCCACCTGGCGAGCTCCCTGGATCACCGTGATCGGGAAGGTCTCCACCAGCTCACCCAACAGGGCTTCAACGTTGCGTGGATACCACTTCATACCAGGAGGATACGGCCTGAGCCGCCCCCGCGCAGCCCACAAATCGAAGATTCGCCGCACTCAAATCGAAGATTCGCAGCACCCCGAACCACCCCACCGCCTCGTCGAATCACGCCGTGAGAAGGGACGATGCCCGCGGCAGCGCCCCTGGCCGCCGGCGATAAGCGGTGCGTCCAGGGGCGCCGTGAGGGTAACTGGCAGGCGACGGCTGCTCGGGTGCTATCCCGTGACGAGGGGCAAGCAGACCTCAGTCACCCAGTTGCTGGGATCCGGTTCATGCACCGGGCTGACCCGGTAGATGTTGAACATCCGCCCGGTGGTGAGTCCTCGTTCGGCGATGTAGGCACCGAGGGCGTTCACGACGGCCGACATCCCCGAGTAGCTGCCGCGCAGGGTGGCGCTGACGACCTCGCTGGCGGGCAGGGTGCGGCACACCAGCGGGGCAGGTGGGGTGATCGGTTCGACGATCTGCTCCCACACCTCCACGTCAACGTCGCTCTCGCGGTAATCCGGGTCGTGGAAGATGGCCCCACACGTCCCGTCGGCGGGCAGGGACGCTCCAGAACCTTGCAACAGGGGCGTGAACTCGTCCCACAGCTTCTTCTCG
>JAUMWV010000081.1 GCA_030529455.1 Propionibacteriaceae bacterium
GGGATCGCTGGCCGACGGCTGGCCCGCCGGGGGCTGGCCGACGGCCCACGGGTCGTTCGCCGAGGGCTGGGACGCCTGCTGCGGGGGATACCACTGCTGATTCTGGTCAGACATGGCATCAATCTTGCCAGGCCAAGGTGCGAAACGATATCCCGTGGCGCCAAGATGGGCCTATGTCTTACGCGACTTCCGCGATCGTCGACCTGGACGCGATCGCAGCCAACCTCGCGGCAGTCCGGGACCGGGCCGGGGGCCGCCGGGTCCTGGCGGCGGTGAAGGCCAACGCCTACGGCCACGGCGCGGTCGAGGTGTCCCGCATGATCGAGGCCAGGGGGGCGGCCGACGCGCTGGGTGTGGCCACGGTGCCCGAGGGCGCCGAACTGCGCGCCGCCGGGGTGGGCCTGCCCATCCTGAAACTGTCCCACTGCTTCCCCGGCGAACTCCCCCACGCGATCGCCGCCGACCTCACCCTCACGGTGGTGGACGCGGCGAGCATCGACGGGGCCGAACGCGCCGCCGCCGAGGCAGGGCGGAGCGTCGACGTGCACCTGAAACTCGACTCGGGGATGCGGCGCATCGGCTGCGAACTGACCGCCGCGGCTGGCCTGGCCCGCCGGATCGCGGACTCCCCCCACCTGCGGTTGCAGGGCGTGTTCACCCACCTGCCCGTCAGCGACGCCCCCGGCGGGGACGACTACACCCGGCGCCAGCTGCGCCGGTTCTCAGACGCAGTCGCCCAGGTCCAGGCGGAGGTCGGGCCGGTGGAGCTGGTGCACGCGGCGAACTCCGGGGCCATCCTCGGCCACGACCTCGGGGAGGCAACCATGGTGCGTCCCGGCATCATGATCTACGGCTACTACCCGGACGCGGCGCACACCCCCCGCACGGTGCCGCTGCGTCCCGCATTGAGCCTGGTCACCCGCGTGTCCTACGTCAAGGACGTCCCGGCGGGGGAGAGCGTGGGCTATGGCCACACCTGGCGGGCCGGGCACGACACCCGGGTCGCCACGATCCCGGTCGGCTACGCCGACGGCTACTCGCGGCTGCTGTCCAACCGCGGGCAGGTGCTGATCGGGGGGCAGCCCCGCCCCATCCGCGGCCGGGTCTGCATGGACCAGCTCATGGTCGAGGTGGACGCCAGCGTCAGCGCGGGCGACGAAGTCGTCCTGATCGGGACGCAGGGCGAACACACCATCACCGCCGACGACCTCGCCCAGCTCATGGGCACCATCAGCTACGAGGTGACCTGCCTCATCGCCCCCCGGGTGGTCCGCAACTACCGCCCGGCGCTCAGCGCGCCGTGAGCCGCCCGGCCGGGCGGCGGCTGGGGAACTGCTCCTTGGCGTAGACCGCGACGCTACGGGTGGACCACCCATCGACCGCCAGCGCGACACCGCCGCCGATCACCGGCACCTTCTTGGTGACGAACACCCCCAGCCGTTTGCCGCTGACCGCGCCGAGCACCTCGCGCAGGACGTGCTGGGACACCTTCAGGTCCAGCTCGGCGTCGAAGACCGGGGCGGTGGCGATGGCCATCGGGGTGGACGGCAGCTCGCCCGCCTCGATCAGCGACTTCGTGCGCCGCTCGCCGAGCAGGCAGGCGAGCACGGCGCTGCGGACCCGGTTGTCGTCCAGGTCGTAGCCGCGCAGGTGCGCGATGGTCGCCACCACCCGGCACTGGATCACCGCGATGGCGGCGATATTGGCCGGGACCGTCACCAGGGAGGTGAGCACCCCACCGAGGTTGGTGACGAAACCCTGCGCCCCCGCCATCGTGATGTGCTGGGTGACGAGCGAATTGATGGCGCTCTCGTGGTCCCCGGAGCGCGCCAGCTGGCTGGCAGCGGCCTTCCGGGCTCCGGGCAGTTTGGCGTATCCCTCGATGGCGGCGTCCAGCAACCAACGCAGGGAACCGCCCGCGACGAGCGGGGCGACCATCGGCGTCAGGGTGAGTACAGCCTTTCCGAGCTGGCTGGCAGTGGGCATGTGTCCTCCTCGGTTTCAAGAGTGACACAGGACACCAACTCGCGCGAACCGGTCCCGACGCCAGCCCCCGGTACGGCGTGGGGTGGTGCTCGTCGGGGCCGGGGATCGGCACACTGGAGGTGTGATCGAGCAGACCTTCGGACCCCCAGCCGAATGGCCGCACCAGGACCTCATCGCCTTCTCCGAGGAGTTCGACGCCTGGCTGGCCGCCGCGGCCTACCGGTGCGGGGTGTTCCCGATGCCGCTGACCAACAGCGGTTTCCACGGTGAGATGGGCTGGTGGTCGCCGGTGCACCGGGGCGTCCTGCCGCTGGCCGGGCTCAAGGTGTCGCGTTCGCTGCGGCAGAGCGTCCGCCGGTACGCCACGACGGTGGACGAGGCGTTCCCGCGGGTCCTGGCGGCCTGCGCCGACCCCAACCGCGACGGCGGGTGGATCAACGACGCGATCGCCCGGGTCTACCTCGAACTCCACGACCAGGGCCTCGCGCACTCCATCGAGGCCTGGGACGCCGACGGGCGCCTCGCCGGGGGCCTATACGGGGTGTCGGTCAACGGCCTGTTCGCCGGGGAATCCATGTTCCACGACCCCGGCTACGGGCGGGACGCCTCGAAGGTCGCGCTGGTCCGCCTCGTGGCCGAGCTGCTGGACGGGGGTTGCGCGCTGCTGGACATCCAGTGGGTGACGCCCCACCTGGCCCGGCTCGGCGCGGTCGAGATCGACCGGGCCGACTACCTCACCCTGCTGGAGGACGCCCTCGCCCGCCCGGCGATGGCCTGGCCGCGAGGGGCCAGGCAGACCGGTGCCGAACTGCTGGCCCGGTTCAGGCCTTCGGGATGACGGGGTCGGCGTAGAAGATGATCCGCGACTGGGAGGCCCGGGCGCGCCAATCCCAGTCCCAGCAGACGACCATCGCGAGCTGCGGGTGCCCGTCGTCGTTGTAGAGGATGTCGGCGGGCTGCTGGTCGTACTCGGCGACCCAGACCTTCAGGGCCTCCCGGTGGCGGTAGCAGACCGTGTAGCCGCTCTCGTCGGACATCTTGATGAGGTCGCCCTCTTTGAGCCCGTTCTCGGCGTCGTAGAGCTGGTTCCCGAGCGCGGTGCCCACGTGGTAGGTGTGGCTGGTCAGGACGACGTTGCCGCGCTTCGAACCGGGTTTGGGGCCCTCGTTGAGCCAGCCGACGCCGTAGGCGTCGCTGTCGGCCGGGGCGGCGGCCGCGCCCGTGGCGTCCCAGCCCAGGGACAGCACGTGGCTGTCGACGCCCATCCGTTCGATGACGAACCGGACCGGGGTGATCGGCTTGGGCACCTCGCAGCCCTCCGGGAGCACCTCGGGGGCCGGTGGCGGCACCTCGACGGGGGCAGCCGTCGGGTTCCAGACCGGGGTCTGGCGTCCCTCGTCGGTCTGCTGGCTTCCCCAGAACATGGACAAGACGATCGCGAACGCGACGAAGAAGATGGTCAAAGGCACGCCCAAACGCAACCAGCTACGCACGATGCCCCCCTTTCAGGTCGTCTATGGTAGCGCCGATGGCGCGGAGGTGCCTCATCAGCGCTCGGCGCCGGGTTTTTCCGTGGTCGGGCTCGGTGCCGGAACCGGGGGCAGGGTTGGCCTGGCCGTCGGCCGGGGTTTGGGTTTCGGGGCCGGTTTCGGGGCGGGGACGGGTTCCG
>JAUMWV010000082.1 GCA_030529455.1 Propionibacteriaceae bacterium
GTCGGGGAGGAGGGCCGTTGCGAGTTTGAGGGCGGTGTGGGGGTCGCCGGTCTCGGCGGTCCAGGAGGCGATGTTGTGCCGGGTGCGGAGGGTCTCGGGGTGGGTGGGGCCGAGGACCCGTTCCCGGTCGGGGAGGAGGGCCGTTGCGAGTTTGAGGGCGGTGTGGGGGTCGCCGGTCTCGCCGGTCCAGTAGGCGACCTGGTGGCGGATGTGGAGGGAGCCGGGGTCGGTGAGGGTCGAGAGCCGCTTGGCCACGGGCTGCATGAGCGCGACCGCCCGGCGGTAGTCGTAGCCGCGGGCCCACTGGCGGGCGGTGAGGTAGCGCGACAGGATCGCCTGGGCCGCGTAGGCGTCCGGGGCGGTATCGAAGTTGACGATATCGGCGCTGAGCCGGGCGGCCAGCCGCTGCTCTGGGCTCTGCTCGATCGCGTCGACCACCGGATGCCGCTCCAGGTACCGGGCCGCCGCCTGGGCGACCTCGGCTCGTAGCTCCTCCCGCTCGGGAGCCGTGAGCACGGGCTGCCACACCCCGGGCTGGCGCAGCAGGGCTGCCATCGGTTCCTCCCGCAGCCATTCCAGGTGCTCGGAGCGCAAGCACCACGCCGCCTGCACCGCCTCGTCCAGGCTCTGGGTCATCCGGGACTGATCCAGCCCCAGCACCCGCTGCGACGCATCGGCCACCACCGGCGGAATGAACCGGGCCAGCGCGTCCTCATCCGAGGACGAGGCGACGGCCACGACCAGGTCGGCCTGCACCGTGGCGGGCAAGGCCTGCCAGCGTTCCCGGTACATATCGGCCAGCTGAGCGGGCATCGACCCGACCAGCTCGTCCTCGACCTCGGGGGCCGCCCCGGCCAGCCGCCGCCGGACGCTGTCTTGAGCCAGCCACCCCAGGAGCAGCAGCGGGTTGGCCGCCCTCCGCGCCGCCTTCAGGGCCAGCCCTCCGCCCGCCCCCGGAACGACCTGCCCCACGAGCCGTGCCCTGTCGTCGACGGACAGGTCGGGGACCTGCAGCACCGTCGCCCGCCGGGCCGCCACCAGCCGGTCCAGCCACGGCCGGTACACCGGGGCGCTATACCCCTCGGGCCAGTCGGTCACGATCACCATCACCGGCCGCCGGGCCTGACGCTCCGCCAGCACCTCAAGGAAATCGGCGAAGGACTGATCCAGCCAGTGCCCGTCCTCGACCGCCACCACCGCGGGCAGCCCCGGCAGCGCCAGCGCCAGCAGGTTCCGCGCGAGATCCCGCGAACTCACCGACAGGGACGCCAGGTAGTCGTCGCCGAGCAGCTCCTCCTCGTGCAGCCGTCGCCGCTCCACCCACCGTTGCCGGGCCACGCTGCCCACCCGAAACAGCGAACGGGACAGCAACCCCAAGCCGGGAACCTCACCCACCAGTCCCGACAGCGCCGACAGCGCCTGATCGCTCACCTCGTCCCTGACCAGCGCGCGGACGTGCTGCACCAGCCCCTGCCACTGCTCCGCGGCGGCTTGGCCCACCGAGCGCACCCGCGGGCGGGCCATCGTCAGCGGCAGCCCATGCACCCGAAACTGCGCCTGAATATCTTCCAGCAGGTGGGACGACACCTCGGGCTCAGCCCGCCGGTCGCACCGGAAACCCCACCAGCAAAAACTCGGCAGCGCATCGGCCGCCCACACCATCGACTCCAGCGGCGGAGCCACGACTTTCCGATACACCAACGGGTCATCGGCCGAGGATTCCGGCAATTCCGGCCAGTACGAATCCTGGCGGCGAGCCCGCAGCCTCCGGTAAAACTCCCGGATGATCCGCGATTTCCCGCTTCCCGACACACCACGAAGCACGACCACCTGAACAGTGCGCTCCACCGTCGGATCGCAAATCACCTCAAACCGGGATTCCAGTTCATCGACGATCTGGCAATGCCCACCAACCAATTCCATGGCCGACCCCCTGCCAAGACTTTAGGGAACCCTCACACCAGTGAGCAATACCTAGTGCTTCCGCTTGGCCATCTCACAGATGGTGGTGGCCTTGGCTCAGGTCGCGGTGCTACCGCAGCAGGCGTGCGGTTCGGCTTCGGCCTGCCGATGGCGGTCCGCAAGGAGTTCCTCGACGGCCCCGGTTCCGCGGACTCGTTCCCGCACCCGTTCCAGGGCCGCCCGGGGCGTGGACGCGACGAGCTGGCCATCTTGCAGGGTGACCGAGAGCACGTCCCCTTGCCGCAGGCCAAGTTCCCTCCGGAGGGCCGCGGGCAGCACCACCCTGCCCCGGTCTCCCACACGAAGCTCAAACGTGGCGCTCATGACTCCAAAGTACCGCTCGTGCTGCACGGAGGCGCCCCGATGGTTACACCTCGAGGTAGCTGTGGGGCCGGGACCTCTTTTCGAAGGCTCGCGATGTCGTCATGCGATGTCAGGCACCGGGGGCTCATCCGTCCGACTAGGCCATTAGGGGAGATGCTGCTCCAGTAGTGCTTCTAGGGATGGGCGGGCCTCGACCATGGCTGGGCCGTACCAGAACAGGGACCGGCCGGAGACCGGCACCGAAGGGGCGAGCGCGTCGGGGCCGTCAGTGGGCGTGAAGGGGTAGGGCTCGTCCGGTAACAGGACCAGGTCGGGGCGCTGGTCCGCGATGTCGCGCTGGCTACAGTGCGGATAGCGCTCGCCGTCGACGACGTTGGTCAGTCCCAGGCGGCGCAGGAGGTCGTGGGGGTAGGTGGCCTGGCCCACCCAGATCCAGGGGTCCCGCCAGACCGGGACGGCGACCCGGCCCCTCAGCCGCGGGGGTGTGGCCCAGACCTCCCGGGCCTGGTCGAGCCAGTCGACCCGGGGCAGCGCGAAGACTTCGCCGAACAGGCGGGCGAGGCTGTCCAGCGCTTGGGCGATGCTGTCGATCCGGGTCACCCACACCGGGACCCCGGCGTCCCGGAGGCGCTCGATGTCGTGGCGGCGGTTCTCTTCCTGGTTGGCGATGGCGAGGTCCGGCCCGAGGGCAGAGATGAGCCTACGGTCGGGGTTCTTCGGGCCACGCACTCGCGCGACCTCAAGGCCGGGTGGGCAGGTGCACCAGTCGGTGGCCCCGACCAGCACGCCCGGCACCGTCGCCTCGATGGCCTCGGTCAGCGACGGGACGAGCGAGACCACCCGCCCCGGGCGGCGGATCGGGACTTCGGCGCCGAGATCGTCACGCATAAAGCCATTCTGCTCGACTCATCGCCGGGGCGACAGCGTGACCAGGGCCATCGTTTCTTGGCATCGGCTCCGGGACGACGAGGCTCGGCTCTGCTGGCGTCTGGTAGGAATGGACGGGCGACGAGAGAGGAGCACGGGGTGTCACGGTGGAGGCGGCAGCCACGGCCGGGCGCTGGCGGCGCTCAGGGAACCGGCGCTGGGAGTGGTGTGGGGCCGTGGGACCCGGCGACGTTTCGGTGGCAGTCATCGGCGGTATACCCGCCAGCACCGGCGCGGCAGGGCAGGAATCCCTGGGAATCCCTCCCCGCGGCGACACGTCCCGGCGCCCCCTGGAGCGGCGAAGAAACCAGCCCGGAGCAGCTTTTCCAGGAGCGTCCTCGCGGACGACTGGTCCGCGGCTTGAAGAAAACCTACGTTTTCTTGAAGAAAGTGTTCGTTT
>JAUMWV010000083.1 GCA_030529455.1 Propionibacteriaceae bacterium
GGCGTGATGTCGGGGGAGGGCGAGGACGCGGGCGGAGGTGCTGTCTGCGTCGGCTGGGTCTCCGGGGGTGTCTGACAGGCAGCGGCGAGCCCGAAGACGAGGCTGATTGCTAAGACGATGAGACGATTCATCGGTTCCTCCGTGAGCGGCAAAGCGGTCCTGCTTATCGTGACACGCTGGAGGATCGTTCGGCGCTCGTCGCGGCAGGCTGTGGATAACTGGCTACCCGGAGTTGGGTGGGTGACGCCTTGACGCAAGGCTTCCTACGCTTGCGCTGGGATGGCTGCTGCGAAGCGTCCAACCAGGCAAGATAGCAGGTTTTGATTGAGTCTGTGGGCTCGCGGTGCGATGCCTTGAGGGCGACTCTTCTACCTAGCTGAGGCGCGGCTGCTGGCCAGAAATGGTGTAGCGGCTCGTCCCACCACATTGGGGCGACGTAGCTGACGCTCGGCGTACTCTCGGCAGTTGGTAGCGAGCCCGACCCATCCGATGCTGTGCTTGGACACGAGTGACGGCGTTGGGCGGTGGACATGGCCAGTCGCGGTCACCTACGAGCAGCACGCTCGGTGACCGAAACCTTGATAGGTGCTAGAGAGGCATCCGGCGTAGCCATGATGATGATTATTGCCGACGACAAGGATGAGGCACGTGTCTGCTGAGCCGTTTTCGTCCGGAAACGAGAACTGTTGACGGCAGCCAGGTAGTCCGTCTTAGTGCGGTGGGCAAGATTTCGTAGCGGCGTTGCTACCACGGCTAACTGCTCGGTGGCCCGGTCGGGCCGGTGGGCATCCTCGCCAAGGACGTGAGACGCATGAGTACGGTCGCGGTTAACCACGGTAGGGCGACGAGACCCATCGGTCCTAGTCGACAACAGGATCTTGCGTCATTCGTGGGCAGGGCGCGCGGGATGGACGTAGCGCCGTAGGCTGGTCACATGATTTTCATCGTCGTGAAGTTTCCAGTGAAACCCGAGCGGGCGGACGAGTTCATGGCGGCGGTGCGCCCGTTCACCGAGGCCACCCGCAGTGAGCCCGGCAACCTGTGGTTCGAGTGGTCCCGCAGCGTTGACGACCCGAACGAGTTCGTGTTGGTCGAGGCGTTCGCCGACGGCGCCGCCGAGGCCCACGTCACCGCGCCGCACTTCAAGGAGGGGCTAGAGGCGATGCGTCCACTGCTGGTCGCGACGCCGAAGATCGTGTCCCGCCAGGTAGCGGGCAGCGGCTGGGACGAGATGGGTGAGCTCAAGATCGGCTGAGCCCGAAGGAGTAAGTCTCAGTTCTCAGCCCACGACGGCGGGTTCGCCGCCAGCCGGTCCGGGTCGAAGCCGCGGGACGAAAGACGTTCCCGTGCCAACTGCAGCTCGCTGCCGCTGAACAGCGCCGAGAACCACGGCAGCGAAACGGTGGCCTCAATCGAGAGCCTGAGCTGGTCCGCCCGGGAAAGCGCATCCAGCTCATCAGCAGTGGCTGGGTCAGACAGGTGCCGTTTCGCCGCCGCGACGGCGCCGTCGGTCACGAGGTCCCGCATGAACTGGGCGGGACGGTAGCCCTGTTGCCGGGCCTCCCGCAGCCCCGAAGTCACGGCGTCCCGGAACCTTTCGGCGAGCCCATCCCGGGACGCCGCCGTCCGCTCCATCTCGGCGGCGAGCAACCGGTGACGGTCGTAGGGGTGCTGCCGCAACTCGTTGACCAGGTTCTGCACGACATCCAAAGGTTTGTTCTGGCTCAGCTTGCGGATCATGGCGAACGACCGCACCCGCAGCCGAAGCCCCAGGGACCCGCGCGCCGCGCGCCATGCCGCGTCCCCATAGTCCTCCAGCGGCCGGGCCGGGCGCCCACCCTCACACCTGCGGACCAGCTCGCACAGCACGGCGAAATTATCCTCTGGACTCAGCACCTCGACCGAACAGGTGAGGTGGGCCGTCACATGGTTCCAGGTCGGCACGAACTCGCCGTCGGGCAGCCACCGCGACGGAATGTAGCCATGGGGTCCCTGCACGATCACCAGCAGGTCTCCGCCGCCCAGATCCAGGACGCGTTCGTCCTGCTTACCGACATGTGTGAGCAGCACCTCGCCGTCGCGGATCACCGGGTAGTGGCTGGCCCGCAAGCCATCCGCGGTGGACGCGACTAGCGTCGCCCACGGGTTCTCGTCGATTAGCCGGTACAGCTCGTCGGTGTCCGTGCACGTGAAATACGGGTTCGTCAGCACCTCACCATGGTCGCATAGGAATACCAGTGCTACTCAGTGGTCGGCACCGTTCCGGTAGGTGTTTAGCCGGTCTTCGGCGAGATCAAGATCGGCGCGGTGGAACAGCGAACGGAAACGCGGCTGAGTCATGATGTGTTCCACCGTCAGGTCAAGACGGCCGCGTTCGGCCAGGGACGTGAATGCGTGACTGACCAGCGGTGAGCGAACCAGGCGGCGGGCCGCCTCCACGCAGCCATGGGTCTCCACCTCGTGAATGATCCGGACCGGTTCGTAGTGTTCCTCGGCCTGGGCACGCTCACAGGCATGGCGCACCTCGCTGTCGAAGTCCGCCTCCACGTTGACGTGGCGTTCCGCTCGGCCATTGCGGAGCTGATAGGCCCGTTTGAAGGCGGCCGCCACCTCGACGGTGAGCGGCCCACCACCAAGGACCCGTAACGCGTGCCTGCACAGCGACAGGTGATCGGAGCCATCGTCGACGAGTTCGAGCAGGACGGCGATCTCGACGGGCGGCAGATCGAGGACCTGGCGCGGCCCCAGACGGCGGGCCACAGCTGGCTGGTGGCCGACGGTGAAGGTCTGGGCGTCTACCTCGCGTTCTCCGAGGGGAGAGGCGGCGTCGATCTGCTGGCCTTGAACAGCGGCACGCAGCGCGCGATCGAGCTGACGGTCATGCTGCGGGCTGCCTGTGGGCAGACCGGCGGCGTCGAGGAAAGCCTGCTTCACGCGGCGTCCGGTCACCGGGCCCTCGGTCTCGACGATCGAGCGCAAGGCCTTGATGGTTTGGGGATCGTCGTGGCTGATCGCGGTGGGTGCCCAGCCCGAGAAGTTTGGGTAGGCGGCCAGCTTCGGCGCTCTGGTCGAGCGCTTCGGGCTTGATCCTTGTGCCTCTGGCCGGTTGGCGCTGGGCCTACTGGCGGCCGGACGAGCAGGCTCGGCCCGGCGCGGGGATGGTGCTCCACGGTCTCCTGGACTAGCTGCGTGGTCCCCGAGCTCCCCGTGGTCGTGGTTGATGTCCGAGGCGACGGCGCTCCGGGTGGGGGAGCTCACCTGCCCGTTCCTGAGGGATGCAGCCATTGAGGGGCTGCCGTCAGGCGAGAGCGGATGTGCCGACGCAGACACCCGATCCGGTGTCGCCTGGGGCGGTGGAACCGGTGACGGTTCAGCAGGCAGGGAATCGATGCCCGGGGCCGGTAACTCCTCGGCAGGCTCTGCCGCCGGGTTGTCGTCTCCCTTGAAGGGGAGGATGCCAAGCCGGTCGAGTTCGTCCCAGAGAGGTTTGAGGGTCTCCTCCGGCGCCAGGTAGAAGGACGATTCG
>JAUMWV010000028.1 GCA_030529455.1 Propionibacteriaceae bacterium
ACTCCTCGACCTGGCGGCGCAACCGTTTCAACTCGGCCCGCTCATCCAGACTCAGCCCACACAGACAGGGCTCACCAGCCGCACGATCACGCCCGGGTGCGCACCCACTTCCCACGAAACTGCTCACCACACCCGAGTTCCCGGGCCACCCCCAGTAACCGAACGACCAGTCCCACGTCACCAACCGGGCCGCCCCACACCCGATACCCCCGGGGGTGAACCTCCTCCGGCGTCTCTTCTGCTCTGCCATGACACACCCTGCCTTCCGCGGAACCCTCGTCCCGCTCACCCAGGTGTCCACAAAAACAGGCTAAGCCCAGCCAACAACTGATCAAGCAGCTGATCGTCGATGAACTCCCGACGCACCACACCAGCCTCGCTGGTCACCTTGTCATCGTTCTTCGTCATGGTCACAGTCAATCTCCTTCAGTTCGGACGACCTCTTACACAGACCATTTGACGTTGCGGCAATGCTGGTAAGGGAATGGCTAGCCGTTGGAGGCGGGGCTTCTGAGCGTCGGCATCTGTTCTGAATCGGGGGTGAGGGCCGGGGCCGCAGTCGATATCCTGAGCCGGTGACTACTCCAGCCCGTACCCGTGTCGCCCCCTCGCCCACCGGAGACCCACACGTCGGCACCGCCTACATGGCGCTGTTCGACCTCGCCTGCGCCCGGCAGAGCGGGGGCTCCTTCGTCCTGCGGATCGAGGACACCGACCAGAACCGGCTGGTCGAGGGCTCAGAGCGCCAGATCTACGACTGCCTGGATTGGCTTGGGCTGAGCCCGGACGAGGGGCCAGAGCAGGGCGGTGCCTACGGCCCCTACCGCCAGTCGGAACGCCTGGACACCTATCGCCCCTTCGTCGATCAGTTGATCGCCGACGGGCACGCCTACTACTGCTGGTGCTCGACCGAGCGGCTCAAGCGGCTGCGCGAGGAACAGGCGGCCGCGAAAGCCTCCGTCACCGGCTACGACCGGCTCTGTTACGGCAAGACCCGCGAGGAACGCGCCGCGCTGCCGGGCTTCAACGAGACCCCGGTCGTGCGGATGCTGATCCCAGACGACGCCCCGCTGATGTTCACCGACCTGGTGCGCGGCGAGGTCAAGGCCCCGCGTCCCGACGACCAGGTGATCCTCAAGGCCGACGGGTTCCCGACCTACCACATGGCGGTCGTCGTGGACGATCACCTCATGGGCATCACGACGGTGGTGCGCGGGGAGGAGTGGATCTCCTCCACCCCGAAGCACCTGCTGCTGTACCGCTGGCTGGGCTTGCCCGAACCCCAGTTCGCGCACATGCCGCTGCTGCGCAACACCGACAAATCCAAGATCAGCAAGCGCAAGAATCCCGCCGCCCGGCTCATGTGGTTCCGGGAGCAGGGCTACCTGCCCGAGGCGCTGCTCAACTTCTTGCAGCTGCTCGCCTACCCGCCGGTGAATGACGAGACGGAGGTCGCCTCCTTCGACGAGTTCGTCGCCTCCTTCGACTGGGCGAAGGTCAACACGACCGGGCCGATCTTCGACCTGAAGAAACTGGACTGGCTGAACGGCCACTACATCCGCACGCTCGGCGTGGATGAGCTGTGCGAGCGCATCGTCGCCTTTCACACCGAACGCGGGGACTGGGACGAGGCCCTCGACCTCGACGTGTTCAAGCAGGCCTTGCCGCTGGTGCAGGAACGCATGGTGCTGCTCGGCGACGCCCTGCCCAAACTGGCCTTCCTCTTCGCCTCGGAGATCGAGATCGACGAGGCCGCCGCGGCGAGCCTGCCCGACAACGCTGCCGAGATCACCGACGCCTCGCTGGCCGTCCTGGAGGGGCTGGAACCATTCGATGCTTCCACGATCCAGGCCGCCCTGCGGGCCCGGCTGGTGGACGAACTGGGCATCAAACCCAAGTTCGCTTTCGGCCCGCTGCGGATCGCGCTGACCGGCCAGAAGGTGTCCCCGCCGCTGTTCGAATCCATGGAGATCCTCGGCCACGACGAGACCCTGCGCCGGGTCCGGGCGTTCCGCGCCACACTGTGAGCTACCCCCCGCCACCTCGGGCCTGAGCCCCAGGTGGCGGGGCGGGCAGCGTCCGCCGCGGGCAACGAGGCCTTGGACAGCGTTGGGCCCCTCGCCTCCCATGGCAGGGACGCGAGGGGCCCAACGTCAGGGCATCAGCCCAGCTTGTCCTTGCCCGGCAGGCTGTCGGGCATCTGGAGGCTGGTCTTGATCTGCGAGGCCGGCACGAGCTCGTGCTTCTCCAGGGACTTGCGCAGGTACTCGGCGGCGTCGATGTTGAGCGGGCTCTCGGTCCACATGGCGTAGGGGAGGTTCACGAAACGCTCGTTGACGACGGCGGGCAGGTCCTTGGTCACCGGGTGGGTCTTCAGGATCTGGACCTTCTCCTCGAAGCTCTGCGCCGGGTACTCCACGAACGCGAAGATGTCCGGCTTGGCGGTGGCCAGCTTCTCCCAGCTGACGGGCGTCCAGGTGTCCTGCAGGTCAGCGACCGCGTTCACACCGCCGGCGGTGTCGATGATGGCGTTCGGCGCGCCGAAGAAACCGCTGGTGAAGATCGTGTCCTTGGCCGAGTCGAAGACGAACACCACGGGCTTCTTCTCCGGCTTCGGCGCCTCGTTCAGGGCCTTGAGGCGGTCGTCCATGTCCTTGACGACGGCCTTGGCCTCGTCGGCGTGGCCGGTCAGCGCGCCGAGGTTGTTCACGTCGATCCGCACGGCCTCCCAGGGGTCAACCAGGCCGCGCTTGGTGGTGCCCTCCTGGCGGCAGGATTCGGTCAGCAGGTAGGAGGAGATCCCCTTCTCCTTCAGGAGGTCGGGGGTGAGGTTCTTGCCCTCGGAGAAACCGTAGTTCCAGCCCGCGACCACCAGGTCGGGACGCGCCGCCAGGATCGACTCCATGGTCGGGTAGTCCTTGCTGACCTCGTTGAGGCCGTTGACGGTCTCGGCGCCGTACTTCGCGATGAGGATCTCCTTGTCGCGGTTGAGGCTGCTCACCGCGGTGATCTCCTTGCTGGCGCCCGCGGCGAGGGCCAGCGCGATGATGTTGCCGTCGTTGACGTAGAGCTTCTTCGCCGTGGCGGGCAGGGTCAGCTCAGTGCCGCAGTTGGTCACGGTCACCGAGGCCGGGGTAGCAGAGGCCGCCGGAGACGACGACGCGGCAGGGGTCGAGGTCTGGGGGGAGCAGGCGCCGAGCGCCAGCACGGGGACGAGGGCGAGGGCGGCCAGGCGGGCCACTTTGAGGCTGGGCATGGTGTCTTCCTTACTCGTGGGGGGATGGGTCTGCCTGGTCCACGGGAACCAGGCCGTCGATGACGAGGTGGGGCACCCCGCCAGGGATCGGCGGAACCTGGCGCGACCGCACCTTGAACGCGGTCTCCAGGGTCGCGGGGCTCATGACCTCGGACGGAGGGCCCGAGGTGAGGACCCCGCCGTTGGCCAATACGATGATCTGGTCGAACCAGCCGACGGCTAGGTCGAGGTCGTGGATGGTGGCCACGATGGTTCGCCCAGTGTTGCGCATCGCCTCCAGCAGATGGATCTGGTGATGCACGTCTAGGTGGTTGGTGGGTTCGTCGAGCAGCAGCAGCTCGGTGCCCTGCGCGAGGCCCTTGGCGAGCATCGCCCGCCGCCGTTCGCCGCCCGAGAGGTGGTCGCAGCGGCGATGGGCGAGCTTCGACAGCCCGACCAGTTCCAGGGCCTCGGCGACGATCTTCCTCTCCTTGGAGCCGCCCACCTGCCAGGGCATCAGGTGCGGCAGCCGCCCGAGCGCGACCATCTCGGTCAGCGTCAGGTCTTCGGGTGCGGCCTCCTCCTGCGCCACGAAGGCCAGCTGGCGGGCCCGCTGTCGCGGGGTGAGCGCGGCGATGTCGTGGCCGTCCACCTCGACGTGGCCGTGGGCGGCCCGCCGGATGCCCGCGAGCACCCGCATGAGGGTGGACTTGCCGACGCCGTTGACGCCGACGATCGCGGTCATGGTGTTGGAGGTGATGGACACATTGACGCCCGACACGATGGTCCGGTTGCCGATGGTGCAGGTCAGGGACTGAGCCTTCAGGACGGTCATGACGCGCCTCCAAAACCATAGCTGCGCCGCCCCATGACGATGAGGAAGACCGGGGCGCCGATCAGGCCGGTCACGACGCCCAGCGGCACCTCGGCGGGAGCCACGATCACCCGGGAGGCGACATCGACCCACAACAGGAACAGCCCGCCGACGGCGGCGGCGACCGGCAGCAGCCGCCGGTGCACCGACCCGACCACCATGCGGCACAGGTGCGGGATGACCAGGCCGACGAACCCGATGCCGCCGGAGACCGCCACCAGCACGCCGACCAGCACCGCGAGCAGCAGGAACAACATCTGGCGCACCCACCCGACCGGGACGCCCAGCGCGGCGGCGGCGTCCGGACCCCAGGCCAGGGCATCCAGCCAGCCGCTGGCGAGCAGCATCAGGATCAGGCAGACCAGCACGACGATCGCGGGCAGCGCCAGCCGGTCCCACTGGGCACCGGACACGCTGCCCAGCAGCCAAAACAGCACGGATTGGGCGGCGCGCGGATCGGGGCCCTTGAACACCAGGAAGCTCGCGATGGCCGAGAAGGCCGCGGACAGCACCACGCCCGACAGCACGAGCCGGATCGGGGTAAGGCCACCCTGGGCCATCGCCACCGCATACACCGCCAGCGCCGCGCCCAGCGAACCCAGCAGCGCGCCGACCGAGACGGACCACAGCCCGAAGCCCGACAGCACGCCGAAGGTGATGACGGCGGTCGCGCCGACCGAGGCGCCCGCCGACACGCCGAGCAGGTAGGGGTCGGCGAGGGGGTTGCGTACCAGGGTCTGCATGCCGCAACCGGCGATGCCCAGTCCGGCGCCCACGATGACCGACAGCAGCGCGCGGGGCAAGCGCAGCTCCCACACGATCGCCTCGACCGCCGGGTCGTCGCTCACCGTCCCGTTGAGGTGGCTGGTGATGACCTGCCACACCGCCTCGCTGTCGAGGGTTTCCGAACCGATGTTGACCGAGTAGACGACGCTGATCGCGGTCAGCACCACGATGATGAGGACAAGGACGAGGGTGAGGCGTTTGATCGCCCCACGAAGTATTGTCAAGGCAGAAGCCACTCCACAGCTCCGAAGTTCACGAGCCCGTGCGCGAGGCTCTCGGTGTACTCAACGTGAAGCTGCGGTATTCGGACTCAGGATCGTTCTTCCCCGTGGCCTTCCCAGGTTTCCCCAGTGGCGTTGCTGACGGGGTCGTCACCTTCACCGCTGCGCGTCAGTCCCGGGTTCTCACCGGGTTCCCGACACCCATATGGCATGGGCGGAGTTCAGCTTCACCGCGAACACTAGCAGCTAAACCGACCCGGGCACATTCCTGTGACTTCGGGCACAGCTAGCGGGGCCGTTCGGGCGGGTCCGCCTCTCAGCCCGCCATCCGCTTCAGCTTCTTATACGGGGTATCGGAACCGATCTCGGCGACCTGGGCCAGGAACAGTTCGGCGCAGGCGATGGCGTCGGTGAGCGCGTCGTGGCTGCGGTAGCGCGGCAGGCCGTAGCGCCCGCGGGCCCGCCACAGCCGCAGGTCCTCGCCGCGGGGCTCGTCGTCGAAGCCGGGGGCGATGAGCGCGGAGGTCAGCTTCATGGTGTCGAGGCTCTCGAAGCGGACCCGGACGCCGTGCACCTGTTCGATGGCCCGGGCCAGGAAGGACTGCTCGACCGTGGCGTGATGAGCCAGGAGTACCCGGCCGGTGAGCGCGTCGAGCACGTCGTCGACGACCTCGGCGAGGGGGCGTCCCCGCGCGAGCTGGTCGTCGGTGAGGCCGTGGAAGACCGCGGACTGGCCGACCTCCGTGGCGACCCGCACGATGCTCCCGCCAGCCCCCGACAGATCGACCGCGAGCCCCTCGATCGGCACATAGCCGGTGGACAGCAGCACGTCATTGGCCGGGTTGAGCCCGGTCGTTTCCAGGTCGATGGCCAGCAGCCGTAGCTCGTCCGGGGGCGCGCCCGGGTGCGGTGGGGGAGCCTCCAGGTACCGGCGCAGCGGGCCGTCCGGCAACCCCCTAGGCGCCCGCCGCGCCGCGAACCAGCCGAAGGCCATCATGAGATGTAGTGGGTCTGGAAGGACACGCCGAGCGACTGCTGGGCCTTGCTGACGATGCCGAAGGCGTCCCTGAGGTGCCTCTTCTCGAAATCGCTCAGCTCGTCCGGGTTGAGCCGGTTGTTGGGACGCTTACCCTCGGCGATCTGGCGTCCCTGGTGGCGCAACCGGACGTAGCTCATGAACTCGTAGGCATCGAGGATGTTGGACGCGGTCTCCTCCGACAGGGCCCCGGCGGCTTGGGCCCCCTCGATCCGGGAGCGGGTGGCCACCTGGGGCAGGCCCTTGCTGAGTGCGAACACGCGGGCCACGTCTACGAGGCCGTTGATCCCGCCCGCCTTGATGTCGAAGGTGTCGCGGTGCTCGCCCTCGCGTTCCAGCACGAAACCGCGGAAGAAGCCGAGCGGCACCTGGTAGTCGCTGACGTGTTTGGCCAGGTGCCCGAGGAAGCGGGTCGCCTTGGGGGTCGCGGCCATGATGGCCCGCTGCAGGGTCTCGAACAGCGCGATCTCGCCGTAGACCGGACGCATGTCGAAGAAGATGGAGGCGTGCAGCACCGAGTCGGCGGTCGGCTCGTCCAGCCACGTGCGGTAGTAGTCCCACCAGGCGGCCAGGGGCTGGCGCCACTTGGGGTTGGTGGCCATGACCTCACCGGGGCACCGCGCGAAACCGCATTCGACGAGGCCGGAGGTGACGTAGTCGGCGAGTTCGGCGAAGTAGGCGTCGTGTTCGCTCCCGATGAACGAGTCGGCGAGGATCAGCGCGTGGTCCTGGTCGGAGACCACGGACTGCTCGTGGCGGGCCAAGGAACCCAGCGCGACCCAGCAGTAGGGGACCGGCGCGGGGCCGAGGCGTTGCGTCGCGAGGTCTAGCAGCCTGCGCCACAGCGCCTCGGTGGTGGCGCTGATGACCCGGGTGATGTCGTGGGCGCTGGCGTCCTGGTCGAGCATCCGGGCGACCAGCCTCGGCACCCGGGACATCACCTTCGCCAGCCCCTCCACGTCGCCCTGCTTGCTGAGGTCGCCGACGAGGTAGATCGGGCTGGCCTGCTCCAGCCGCATGAGGTCGCCCGAGGTGACCATGCCGATCGGGGTGCCGTCGGCGGCGAGGACGGGCAGGTGGTGCACCCGTTTGCTGGTCAGGTCGAGCAGCACCTCGAAAGCGAACCGGTCCGGGGTCGTGGTGTGCGGGTCGCGGGTCATGACTCCGCTGACGGGTGTCGAGACCGGGGTCCCGGTGGCGACGACGCGCCGCAGGTCGCGGTCGGTGACGATGCCGGTGAGCCGCCCGCCGTCGATCACCATGATCGCAGAGACCCGGTTGGCCTCCATGACCTGGGCGCAGTGCTGGATCGTCACATCGGGGGAGATCGTGACCGGTTCGCGTCCGATCATGTCGCGCACCAGCACCTGCAGCACCGGTCCCGCGTCGGACTGCCGCAGCGTCGCCACTGCCTGACCGATGCGCCCCTGGGCGAAGAAATCGTCGACTACCGGGTAGTTCTTGACCAGGTCGAGCACGACCTCGGCCGGGAACGTCAACACGAGGGTGTCTTCGATTGCGGCGAACGTGAACCGGCAGGGTCGGTCTTCCATGATGGAGGACTGCCCGAAGCAGGTCCCGGCGTCGGCCCGCTCGACCAGTTCGCCCGCCGCGTCGCGCACTTCGATCGCCCCGGAGCGCACCACGAACATGTGGGGGACGCGGGAACCGGCGTTGACCACGATGCTGCCGCGCCGGAAGTACCGGGCCTTGGCCTGGCGTGGCAACAGGTCGAGCACCGCTGTGGGCAGGGCATCGAAAGGCGGGTGCGTGGCGAGAAAGTCCCGGATCTCCAGCAATTCACTCATCTAGCCTCCTTGCCGTTGCAGCACACTCTAGCCGGGCGGGCGTGCCTCCCGGCGGGTTTACGTCGTGCGCACGGCTGCCGCCGCGGCCGGGGCGCCTCGCCGGGGCGAGCAGTGGGGCCCTAAGGTGGGGTCCGTGCTCGCCTCAGACCATCCGTTCGCCCGCCCATCGACGCTGCCCTACGGGCTGCCCGACTTCGCCGCGCTGACCGCGTGCGACTTCGAGGAGGGATTCGCCGCGGGCATGGCGCAACAGCGGCGGATGCTCGACGAGCTGGCGGCCAACCCGGAGCCAGCCACGGTCGAGAACACCCTCGGGGCGTGGGAGGACGCCAGGCGCCTGCTCGCGTCGGTGAAGCAGGCCTTCTACCCGGTGAAGGCCGCCGAGGCCACCCCCGAGCTGGACGCGCTGAACACGGCGCTGGCGCCCCGGCTCGCGGAGCACAACAACGCGATCTTCCTGAATCGGCGCCTCTACGAGCGCTTCCTGGAACTGCGCCGCCGCGCGGAGGCGGGCGAGGTCGCCCTGGATGCCCAGGATCGGTGGGCGCTCGACGAACTCATCCGGGACTTCGTCCGCAGCGGCGCCGCCCTCGACGAGACCGCCCAGCGGCGCCTCCGGGAACTCAACACCCGGCTGGCCGAGCTCAGCGCTAGGTGCGAGGAGAACATCCGGGCGGCGCGCAACGAGGGAGCGGTGCGGCTCAGCGCCAGCGAGCTAGGCGGGCTGTCGGAGGCCGAGGCCGAGGCACTCCGCGACGGCGACGGCTACCGGGTCGACCTGGTCAACACCTCCCAGCACCCGCTGCTGGCCAAACTCACCGACCGCGGCGCCAGGCGGCGGATCTACGAGGCCTCCGTCGGGCGCGGGGTCGGCGGGGCGCACGACAACCGGGCCCTCATCGTCGAGATCGCCCGGGCGCGGGCGGAGTGGGCGGCGCTACTCGGCTACCCCCACCATGCCGCGCTGGTCGCCAGCACGGGCGTCGCCAAAACCCCGGAGGCGGTGGCCGGGCTCGTCGCGCCACTGGCTACCGCGGCCCTGGCTAAGGCCCGCGCCGAGGCCGAAGTGCTCGCGTCCCGCTTCGGGGAGCTGTACCCGGGCGAGGAGTTCTCCGCCTGGGACTGGGCCTACGTGGCGGCCATCGTCCGGCGGGAACAGCACGGCCTGGACGAGGCCGAGCTCACCGCCCACCTCACCGTGCCCGCCGTGCTGCGGGCCGTGTTCGACGCCGCGACCGAGCTGTACGGCATCACCTTCGTGCCGCGTCCCGGGCTTCGCGGCCACACCAGCGAGGCCGAGGTCTACGAGGTCCTCGACGCCGACGGCGAGCCGCTGGGCGCCTTCATCGCCGACTTCTGGGCGCGTCCCACCAAGAACGGCGGCGCCTGGATGAACTCGATCGCCGTGCAGTCGGAACGCTACGGGGAGTTGCCGGTGGTCACCTGCAACTGCAACTACTCCCGCCACGCCGAGGGGCTGACCTGGTCGGGGGTCATCACCATGTTCCACGAGTTCGGTCACGCGCTGCACGGCTTGCTGTCCCAGGTGAGGTACCCGTCCCGCTCCGGCACGGCGGTGCCGAGGGATTTCGTCGAGTTCCCCAGCCAGGTCAACGAACACTGGGCCTGGCAGCCCGGGCGCCTGCTGACGGCCGAGACGCTGGAGCGGCTGCGGGCCGCTGCCAGGTTCGGGCAGGGGTTCGCCACGGCCGAGATGCTGATGGCCACGCTGCTCGACCAGTCCTGGCACCGGGCCAGCCTGGCAGAACTGCCCACGCACCCCGACGAGGTGGAGGACTTCGAGCGGGAGTCCCTGGAGTCGTGGGGTGTGCGCTTCGACCTCATCCCGCCGCGGTACCGCAGCGCCTATTTCAGCCACATCTGGGCTGGCGGGTACGCGGCCGGGTACTACGGCTACCTCTGGAGCCAGGTCATGGACGCCGACGCAGTGGCCTGGTTCGATGCTCAGGGCGGGGGCACCCGGGCCAACGGCGAGCACTTCCGCCGCACGCTGCTGGCCCCGGGCGGGTCGGTGGACCCGGCCGAAACCTACCGGTCCTTCCGGGGCCGCGACCCGCGCCCGGAGCCGCTGCTGGAACGCCTCGGGTTCACCTCCTGACCCGGCCCCGGCCGCTACGCCCGGATGGTTTCCGCACACCGGGCGGCGGGCCGCCCCGCGTCTGGGCTGCGAAACACCTGGCAGGATGGGGCCATGGGACACGGACACTCTCATGACCTGCCGGACGCCAAACTCGCCCGCGCCCCGCGGCTCATCCTCACCAGCGTGCTGGTCGTGACGGCGATCGCGACGCTGATCGGGCTGGTCTGGCTGTGGCCCCACGAGAATCCGGCCAGCATGAAGAACAACCCCTACGCGCTACCGACCAACGCGACCTACCACGATGCGACGGTCGAGGGCGTCAGCGAGGAGTGCTCACAGAGCTACGGCAAGGGCGTCCAGAGCGCCTGCCGCACCCTCACGATCCGGCCCAGCGGTGGCACCTTCGGCGGCCAGGACGTGCCGCTGGAGCTCCTCGGCCCGGCGGCGGTCTCCGGCATCGGCGTGGGCGACTCCATCCGGGTCGTCGAGTTGCAGGCGACCGCCGAGACCCCGGCCTCGCTGGTCTTCGCGGGGGTGAACCGCCACGGGGTGCTGCTCGCCCTGACCATCCTGTTCGTCGTCGCGGTGCTGGCCGTGGCGAGGTGGAAGGGCCTGTTCGCGATCATCGGCCTGGTCTTCTCGGGGGCGGTGCTGCTCAAGTTCATGCTGCCAGCGCTGCTGCTCGGTAAGAACGGCATCGCGGTCGCTCTCGTCGGCAGCACCGCCATCATGTTCGTCGTCCTCTATGTCGCCCACGGCATTTCCTGGCGGACAAGCGCCGCCTTCGCGGGGACGCTGCTCGGGCTGCTCGTCACCGCGGTCCTCGGCATCGTGTCGGTCGACCTGGCCCGGCTCAGCGGCGCCGACGAGAATGGCATGTTCGTCTCCCAGATCGTCGATGGGCTGAACTTCCAGGACCTGTTGTCCTGCGCCCTGGTCATCGCGGGCCTGGGCGTGCTCAACGACGTGACGATCACCCAGTCGTCCGCCGTGTGGGAGATCCGGGCGGCCGCTCCGAACCTGAGCCGGATGCGGGTCTTCGCCTCGGGGATGAGGATCGGGCGCGACCACATCGCGTCCACGATCTACACCATCGTGTTCGCCTACGCCGGTGCCGCCCTCACGCTGCTGCTCCTCATCCAGTTCTACAACCGGCCCCTGCTGGAACTCATCACGACAGAGGATTTCGGCGCCGAGATCGTGCGGACGCTGGCCAGCGCGATCGGCCTGGTGCTGAGCGTCCCGATCACGACCGGCATCGCCGCCATGACTCTGGGACCCGCCTCGCTCACGCCGGTCGGGGACCACCCGCCACACCCCGCGGAGCACCCGCTGGAGGAGGAAGAGGCGCCGGTTCCGGCCCGCCGGATGGCCGAGGGCTGAGCCCCGGCGGGGAGCTCACCCGGTTGCCGCGGCCGCTGCCCCCACGATTTGGAACGAACGGAACCGTCGTGCGAGAATAACGAGGTTGCTCCGAACCGGACACGCGTTGATCGCACGTGCTCCTGTCGGGTGGCCGGGCAGTGACGACTGCTTCCAGCATAAGAATGACGAACTGAACAGCGGGATTTCTGCGGCCTGGAAGCTCGACACGCCCGACCTCGGGGGTCGGAGGAACGGTGGGTCTCATAACCCTGAGATCCGGATGCTAAGACGAGAAGAAGGAACCAACTGTGGCCGGACAGAAGATCCGCATCAGACTGCGGGCTTATGACCACGAGGTCATCGATTCGTCGGCGCGCAAGATCGTCGACACCGTGACTCGCACGGGTGCCAAGGTTGCCGGCCCGGTGCCGCTGCCGACCGAGAAGAACGTGTTCTGCGTGATCCGTTCGCCCCACAAGTACAAAGACAGCCGCGAGCACTTCGAGATGCGCACCCACAAGCGGCTGATCGACATCCTCGACCCCACCCCGAAGACGGTTGACTCGCTGATGCGCCTCGACCTTCCGGCGGGCGTCGATATCGAGATCAAGCTTCCGTGAGGTAGATGCGAATCATGAGCAACGAACGAATTGTGAAGGGCATTCTGGGCACCAAGCTCGGCATGACCCAGCTCTGGGACGACAACAACCGCATCGTCCCCGTGACCGTGATCCAGGCGGGTCCCTGCGTCGTGACGCAGGTGCGCACCCCCGAGGTCGACGGTTACTCCGCGGTCCAGCTGGGCTACGGAGCCATCAAGGCCAAGAAGGTCAACAAACCCGCCGCCGGTCACTTCGAGAAGGCCGACGTCACCCCCCGCAAGCACCTGGTCGAGCTGCGCACCGCTGACGCCTCCACCTACACCCTCGGTCAGGAACTGACCGCCGCCGACGTGTTCGAGGCCGCCCAGGTCGTCGACGTGACCGGCATCAGCAAGGGCAAGGGCACCGCCGGTGTCATGAAGCGGCACGGCTTCGGCGGCCTCAAGGCCAGCCACGGTGTGCACCGCAAGCACCGCGCGCCGGGCTCCATCGGTGGCTGCGCCACCCCAGGCCGGGTCTTCAAGGGCCTGCGCATGGCCGGTCGCATGGGCAACGAGAAGGTGACCGTGCAGAACCTGACCATTCACGCTGTGGACGCTGAGCGCGGCTTGCTGCTCGTCCGTGGCGCCGTCCCGGGCAACAAGGGCTCGCTCGTTGTCGTCCGCACCGCCGCCAAGAAAGGTGATGCCGCATGAGCACGCTGACCGTTGACGTGTTCGACGCCAAGGGCAAGAAGGCTGGCAAGGCCGATCTGCCCGCCGCGCTGTTCGACGTCCAGACCAACATCCCGCTGATCCACCAGGTCGTGGTGGCGCAGCTCGCCGCTGCCCGCCAGGGCACCCACTCGACCAAGACTCGGGGCGAGGTATCCGGCGGTGGCGCCCAGCCCTGGCGCCAGTAGGGCACCGGCCGCGCCCGCCAGGGGTAGCGCCGGGGTCCGCGGTGGCCCGGCGGTGGCATCGTGCACGGCCCGAAGCCGCGCGACTACAGCCAGCGCACCCCCAAGAAGATGATCGCCGCCGCGCTGCGCGGTGCGCTCAGCGACCGGGCCCGTGACGGCCAGGTGTACGTGGTGAGCGAGATCGTCTCGGGCGAGACCCCCTCCACCAAGGCCGCGCTCGCCGCGCTGTCGCACATCGGCGACCTGGCCAAGGTGCTGGTGGTTCTGGACCGCACCGAGGATCTCGCCTGGCTGAGCCTGCGCAACGTCCCCACCGTGCACGCCCTCGCCGTTGACCAGCTCAACGCCTACGACGTGCTCGTCAACGACAAGGTGGTCTTCACCGAGGCCGCGCTGGCGACCTTCGTTGCCGGGCCCGCCAAGGGCAAGTCCGTCGTCGCGGTCGCCACCGAATCGGAGGCCGCCGCCGAGGCCACGGCTGCCGACTACGGCGAAGGCTCCTACCGGGGCGAGAACCCCCCGGCGGGCTTCGACATCAAGGGCAACGAGGACTCCATGAAGTTCCACACCCCGGCCTCGCCGTGGTACGCCCGCACCGTTGCTGAGGTCTGGTTCAACTCGATCGAGGCAGCCGAGGCCGCTGGCTTCGTCAACGCCAAGCCCGAAACCTCTGAGGAGAAGAAGTGAGCCTCAAGATCAAGGACCACCGCGACGTGCTGCTGCGCCCCGTGGTGAGCGAGAAGAGCTACAACCTGCTCGACGAGAATAAGTACACGTTCATCGTCGCGCCGGATGCCAACAAGACCGAGATCAAGATCGCGGTCGAGAAGATCTTCGGCGTGAAGGTCCTCTCGGTCAACACCTTGAACCGCCAGGGTAAGGCCCGCCGCACCCGGTTCGGGATCGGTCGCACGAAGAACACCAAGCGTGCCATCGTCACGGTGGCCGAGGGTGACCGCATCGACATCTTCGGCGCGGGCGCCTGAGCCGACGAAGAGAAGGAACGAAGAACCTCATGGGTATCCGTAAATTCAAGCCGACCACTCCGGGCCGCCGCGGCTCGAGTGTCGCCGACTTCGTCGAAGTGACCCGCTCGACCCCCGAGAAGTCGCTCGTGGTGCCGAAGCCGAAGACCGGCGGACGCAACAACTCCGGCCGCATCACCACCCGCCACATCGGCGGTGGGCACAAGCAGGCCTACCGGCTGATCGACTTCAAGCGCTACGACAAGGACGGCGTCCCGGCCAAGGTCGCTCACATCGAGTATGACCCCAACCGCACCGCCCGCATCGCGCTGCTGCACTACGCCGACGGAGAGAAGCGCTACATCATCGCGCCGACCGGCCTGACCCAGGGGATGGTTGTCGCGGCGGGTGAGGGAGCCGACATCAAGCCCGGCAACAACCTGCCGCTGCGCAACATCCCGGTCGGCACCACGGTGCACGCGGTGGAACTGCGTCCCGGCGGCGGCGCCAAGCTCGGCCGCAGCGCCGGAGCGGCCATCCAGCTGGTCGCCCGCGAGGGCAAGACCGCGACCCTGCGCATGCCGTCCGGCGAAATGCGCATGGTGGACGTCCGCTGCCGCGCCACGGTGGGCAGCGTCGGCAACGCCGAGCAGTCCAACATCAACTGGGGCAAGGCTGGCCGCATGCGCTGGAAGGGCGTGCGTCCGACGGTCCGCGGTGTCGCGATGAACCCGATCGACCACCCGCACGGCGGTGGCGAGGGCAAGACCTCGGGTGGCCGCCACCCGGTGTCGCCGTGGGGTAAGCCTGAGGGCCGCACCCGTGACAAGAACAAGGCGTCGAGCCGGATGATCATCCGCCGTCGCAAGGCCGGCAAGAAGCGCTGATTGGGAGTCTGGTAAGAAATGCCACGCAGTTTGAAGAAGGGCCCGTTCGTCGACGACCACCTGCAGAAGAAGGTGGACGCGCAGAACGAAAAGGGCACCAAGAACGTCATCAAGACCTGGTCCCGCCGGTCGATGATTGTGCCGGACATGCTCGGACACACCATCGCCGTGCACGACGGTCGCAAGCACGTGCCGGTCTTCATCACCGAATCGATGATCGGCCACAAGCTCGGCGAGTTCGCCCCGACACGGACCTTCAAAGGTCACGTGAAGGAAGACAAGAAGTCGCGTCGGCGCTGAGAATCGAGGAGAAGTTAGATGAGCAAAGCTGAAACTCGTCCCAGCCGCCGCGCCGCCCTGCTCGGCGACCGGCCGGGTGCCTACGCGATCGCGCGTCACGTCCGGATGAGCCCGACCAAGGTCCGCCGGGTCATCGACCTGGTGCGCGGCATGGACGTCAAGGACGCCCTGACCACGCTGAAGTTCGCCCCCCAGGCCGCGTCTGAGCCGATCTACAAGGTGGTCGCTTCGGCGATGGCCAACGCCGAATCGGCCGAGGGCCTGCGCGCCGACAGCCTGTACATCTCGCAGGCTTTCGTCGACGAAGGTGTGACCCTGCGTCGCATCCGTCCCCGCGCCAAGGGGTCTGCCTCGCGGATCCTCAAGCGGGCGAGCCACATCACCGTCGTCGTCGAACCGAAGGGAGCCTGAGCATGGGCCAAAAGATCAACCCGAATGGCTTCCGCCTCGGTGTGACCAGCGACCACAAGACCCGGTGGTATTCCAAGAAGAACTACGCGCAGCTGGTCGGTGAGGACGTCAAGGTCCGCCAGTACCTGACCAAGACGCTGGAGCGTGCCGGGATCAGCTCGATCGAGATCGAGCGCCGCTCGGACCGCCTGAGCATCTACCTGCACGCCGCCCGCCCGGGCATCGTCATCGGCCGTAATGGGGCCGAGGCCGAGCGGGTGCGCGCCGAGCTGGAGAAGCTGACCGGCAAGCAGGTCCAGCTGAACATCCTCGAGGTGAAGAACCCCGAGACCGATGCTCAGCTCGTGGCCCAGGGCATCGCCGAGCAGCTGGGCGCCCGCGTGGCGTTCCGCCGGGCGATGCGCAAGGCGCAGCAGACCGCGATGCGGGCTGGCGCCCAGGGCATCCGGATCAAGTGCTCCGGCCGTCTCGGCGGCGCCGAGATGAGCCGCTCCGAGGGTTACCGCGACGGCCAGGTGCCGCTGCACACCCTGCGCGCCGACATCGACTACGGCTTCTACGAGGCCCGCACCACCTTCGGCCGGATCGGCGTCAAGGTGTGGATCTACAAGGGCGACGTCGCTGGGACCCGCGCCGAGCGGGCCGCCCAGAAGGCAGCCCGCAACGCGGCTCCGGGCCGTCAGCGTCCGGGTCGGCGCCCGGGCCGTGGCGAAGGCCGCACCGATCGTCCCGAGCGTGGCGGACGCCGTCGCGCCGACGCCGCCGAGACCCCCGCGGTCGAGGCTGCGCCCCAAACTGAGAACGCAGGAGCCTGAGCATGCTGATTCCTCGTCGAGTGAAGTTCCGTAAGCAGCACCACCCGAAGCGGGACGGCGCTGCCAAGGGCGCCACCAAGCTGGCGTTCGGTGATTACGGCATCCAGGCGCTCGAGTCGTCCTACCTGACCAACCGTCAGATCGAGGCCGCTCGTATCGCCATGACCCGCCACATCCGCCGTGGCGGCAAGGTGTGGATCAACGTCTATCCGGACCGCCCCCTGACCAAGAAGCCCGCCGAGACCCGGATGGGTTCGGGTAAGGGTTCCCCGGAATGGTGGGTCGCGAACGTGAAGCCGGGCCGGGTGCTGTTCGAGCTGTCCGGTGTGCCCGAGGAGGTGGCCCGCGAGGCCATGCGCCTGGCCATCCATAAGCTGCCGTTCAAGGCTCGCTTTATCAAGCGCGAAGCAGGTGAAATCTGATGGCAAAATCGTTGAAGGCCCACGATCTGCGCGGCATGAGCCGGGAGGATCTCAACGCCAAGGTGCTGGAACTGAAGGAAGAGCTGTTCGGGCTGCGGTTCCAGTCGGCCACCGGCCAGCTTGAGTCGCATGGCCGCCTGCGCGAGGTCCGCAAGGACATCGCCCGGGTCTACACCGTGCTCCAGGAGCGCAACTTGGGCATCGTGGATGAACCCGAGGTCGCCGCGCCCAAGACCAAGGCTAAGAAGGGCTGAACATGAGTGAAGAAACCAAGGCCGAACGCGGCTCCCGCAAGGTGCTGCTGGGCGTCGTCGTCTCCGACAAGATGGATAAGACCATCGTGGTCGCGGTCGAGGACCGGGTCAAGCACCCGCTTTACGGCAAGGTCATGACCAAGACCAAGAAGGTGCACGCCCACGACGAGACCAACTCGGCCGGTATCGGCGACCGCGTGCGGGTCATGGAGACCCGTCCGCTGTCGGCGACGAAGCGGTGGCGCCTCGTCGAGATCGTCGAGAAGGCCAAGTAGGCCATCACCTGGTCACGGGGTGGGCGTCCCATGGGCGCCCACCCCGCTGTTTGCCCGTTCCACTACCTTGTCGGTGTCCCAGTATCCGGTTGCGGCGGATTTTCGGGGTCAGTCCTGGCGGTGCGTGCCGCCGGTTTTGCTTCGAGACCGATGTGTAACAATTCGGTTGCTTCCGCGCTTCCGGGGGGCGAGGCCACGACCGCGCTATAGTATGGTGGCGCTCGTCGGCCACAGCCGACGCCCAAGCGAAAGGTCCTGTATGAGCTTGTGGGTCTGCCGAGGCCAAGGGGGGAAGCATGCTTAAGTACTTGCTGCGGCGTCTCCTCAACTACTTCTTCCTCACTCTGTTCGCCACCACCTTGGCCTACATCGCAGCCAGTAGTTTCCTGGATCCGACCAAGAACTTCCGGGGGACCAACCCGCCGATCCCCGAAGAGAGCATCTACGCCACGCTCCACTCGATGGGCATCAGCCCGCAGGTGCCCGTGCTCGAGCGGACGTGGACCTGGCTGGTCAAGTTCTTCACCCAGGGCTCCCTCGGGGTGGATTTCAGTAGCCAAGAGGTCACCGCGGCCATCGCCGAGCGCGCGATGGTGAGCCTGCGGCTGCTCATCGTCGGTACCCTGCTCGCAGCCATCACGGGTGTCGCGCTGGGTGTGTGGGGCGCGGTGCGCCAGTACCACCTGTCGGACCAGATCGTCACCTACAGCTCCTATATTCTGCTGTCCACCCCAGCCTTCGTCGCTGGCGTCTTGCTGATGATCTTGGCCACGGCGTTCAACAACCTCATCGGCCACCAGCTCATCCGGTTCTCGGGGGAGTACACCCCCGGGTTGCCCGACGATTTCTGGACCCAGGCCGGTGACGCCTTCGTCCACATGCTGCTCCCGACACTAGTGCTGTGGGCCCTGGGTGCGGCGTCCTTCTCGCGCTACCAGCGCTCCATCATGCTGGACATCCTGGGCTCCGATTACATCCGCACCGCCCGGGCGAAGGGGGCGACCCGCAGCAAGGCGCTCATCAAGCACGGCGTTCGGGTGGCCCTGATCCCCATGTCGACCTACTTCGCGTTCTACTTCGGGACGCTGCTCACCGGCGCCACGTTCACCGAGATCGTGTTCTCCTGGAACGGGATGGGGCGCTACGCGGTCACCGCGATCCAGCGGGCCGACATCAACGCGGCGATCGGTGCGGTCGGCTTTGCCGCGATCCTAGTGTTGCTCTCGTCGATGCTGGCCGAAGTCTTGTATGCCGCTCTTGACCCGAGGGTGAGGGTGTAGTCCGATGTCTACTGCCACCAACCAGGCCACTCCACGACCTCAGCCAAAGCCCCGGCCCGTCCACAAACCGGTCTCCCGCAAGGCGCTGATCTGGCGCAGGCTCCGGCGCAAGCCACAGTTCTGGGTCGGCCTGAGCATCTTCGGTTTCATGGTGCTGTTCGCGCTGTTCGGCAACATCTTCAACATCTGGTCGGCGACCGACCAGGACGTCCAGGCGGTCATCAACCCCGAGCTCCAGGCCCCGAGCAGCCAGCACTGGTTCGGCACCGACTCGATCGGCCAGGACCTCTACGCCCGGATCATCGAAGGGCTGCGCAAGTCCCTCCTCATCGGCCTGATCGCCGGACCCAGCGCCACGCTCATCGCTGCCCTCATCGGCTCCTTCGCCGGGTACATGGGGGGCAAGGTCGAAAGCGTCATCAACTGGTTCATCAGCCTGATGCTCGTGCTGCCGACCTTCTACGTGCTGATGATCGTCTCCCCGATGATGCAGTCGCTGGGGTGGATCGTCATCGTGTTCTTCATCGCTGGGTTTGGCTGGATGATTATGGCCCAGATCGTGAAGAACCAGTCCAAGTCGCTGCGCG
Organism: Propionibacteriaceae bacterium; assembly: GCA_030529455.1. GTDB lineage: Bacteria > Actinomycetota > Actinomycetes > Propionibacteriales > Propionibacteriaceae > JAUMWV01. Next base: position 19,126 of record JAUMWV010000028.1, read on the forward strand.
AACGCGAGTTCGTCAAAGCTGCCCGGTTCATGGGCGTGGGCACCTTCCGCACGCTGACCAGGCACATCATCCCCAACGTGGCGTCTTTGCTCATCATCGACGCCTGCCTGGGGGTGAACTCGGCGATCCTGTCGGAGACGGCCCTATCCTTCTTTGGGCTCGGCATCCAGCCACCGGATTCGTCGCTGGGCACGCTGCTGTCCGACGGCCAGCCCGCCGCGGTGACGCGCCCCTGGCTGTTTATCTTCCCTTCGGTGTTTCTCATTTCTTTGCTGACCTCGATCAACCTGATCGGAGACGCCCTGCGGGACGCCATCGACCCGACCAGCGAGGTGAACCGTGCCTGAGTCACTGCTCCAGGTCCGCGACCTGAACGTTCGTTTCCCGACCCCGACCGGGGCCGTGCACGCGGTGCGCGGGGTCTCCTACGACGTGTCCGAAGGAGAGTTCCTCGGGATCGTCGGGGAGTCCGGGTCGGGTAAGTCGGTGTCCTCGCTGGCGGTCATGGGGCTGCTGCCGACCTCCGCTCAGGTGAGCGGCGAGATCATTTTCCAGGGCAAGTCCCTGCTGGGCGCCTCCGATGCGGAGATGTCGCGGTTGCGCGGCGACCAGATCTCGATGATCTTCCAGGACCCGCTCTCGGCGCTGACCCCGGTTTACACCGTGGGGGACCAGATCGCCGAAACCCTGCTGCTGCACGACAAGGGCCTGTCGAAGAAGGACGCCTGGGACCGGGCGGTCGAACTACTCAAGGTGGTCGGTATCCCGGCGCCGGAGCGGCGGGCCAAGGCCTTCCCGCACGAGTTCTCGGGTGGGATGCGGCAGCGGACGATGATCGCGATCGCGATCGCCAACAACCCGCGCCTCATCATCGCCGACGAGCCGACGACCGCGCTGGACGTGACCATCCAGGCCCAGATCCTGGAGGCGCTCCAGGCGGCGAAGGAATTGACCGGTGCCGCGGTGGTGCTCATCACGCACGACCTCGGGGTGGTCGCGGGCAACGTCGACCGGGTGGCGGTCATGTACGCCGGGCGGATCGTCGAGTCGGGCAGGGTGCACGACGTGTTCGGTTCGCCCCAGATGCCCTACACGATCGGCTTGCTACGTAGCGTCCCGAATATGCTGGCCAGCACCAGCGACCGGCTGGTCCCGTTGGAGGGTCGCCCGCCGTCGCTGAAGGATCTGCCCCCCGGGTGCCCCTTCGCCCCCCGCTGTCCGGCTGCCATCGCGGCGTGCGCAGAGGCGGAGCCCGAGGTGATCCAGGCACTAGCCACCGACGAGCGTTTCAGCGCCTGCCACCGCTGGGAGGAGATCCGCTCAGGCAGGCTGCGTCCCGCTCAGATCTTCCCTCGCCCGGAGCCGGTCCACGCGAAGGCCCGCCACGACGGGGACAGGGTCTTGTCGGTGCGTGACATCTACCGGCACTTCCCGCTGACCAAGGGGGCGGTGTTCAAGCGCCGGGTCGGCACCATCCGTGCCGTGGATGGGGTGAGCTTCGACCTGCATGCCGGGGAGACCCTTGGCCTGGTGGGGGAGTCGGGCTGTGGCAAATCCACCACAGCGCTCGAGATCATGGAGATGTTGGTTCCCCAGCAGGGCGAGATCGAACTGGCGGGAGTCAACTACGCCTCGCTGAACGCGAGCTCTCGCCGGAAGCTGCGCAGCGAGATCCAGATCGTCTTCCAGGACCCGATGGCCGCGGTGGACCCGCGGCTGCCGGTCGGCGAGATCATCTCAGAGCCGCTGACGGTCAAGCGGGACGGGCCACCGGTCGACAAGTACACCAAGGTCTTGGAGATGCTCGAACTGGTGGGCCTGGACGCCGAGATGGCAGACCGTTACCCGCACGAGTTCTCCGGTGGGCAGCGCCAGCGGATCGGCATCGCGCGCGCTCTGGTGACCAACCCCCGGGTGCTGGTCCTGGACGAACCGGTGTCGGCCCTGGACGTGTCGGTCCAGGCGGGCGTCATCAACCTGCTGGAGGACCTGCGTGACCAGCTGGGCCTCAGCTACATCTTCGTGGCCCACGACCTCGCGGTCGTGCGGGAGATCTCGGACAAGGTCGCGGTGATGTACCTTGGCCGGATCGTGGAGTACGGCCCGGTTGACGAGGTCTACACCGAGCTGCGCCACCCCTACACCAGGGCCCTGATCTCGGCCGTCCCTGTGCCCGACCCGGTCATCGAGCGGTCCCGGCAGCGCATCCTGCTGCAGGGTGACCTGCCTAGCCCGACCGAGGACATCACCGGATGCAACTTCCGGGGCCGGTGCCCGCTGTACCGGCTGCTGGACGAGGCCGCGCAGCGGCGCTGCGCCACCGAAGACCCCAAGCGTCGGCCCATCGGCGCTTGTGAAGTAGCGTGTCATCACTCTGAACAGATCTCTTTACTCGACGAAGAGAAGACTGGATAGCTGGGCGTCAGCCCCAAGGAAAGGAAATCGGAAATGGTGAACCTGAATCGACGGCACCTGTTTTCGGCGGGTCTCGGGGCGATGGCGGTGGCCTCGCTCGCAGCCTGTCAGCAGCAGAAGCCCGGGGAAGGCGGCGGCCGCGGTAGCGACCCGCAGGGCTCGACCCAGACCCTCCCCAGCACCGCCTGGGAGCGTGCCGACTACTCCGCCGTTAAGGATGGGGGCACCCTGACCCTCAGCGTCGCCCAGGTGCCCGACAACTGGAACTCCGACCAGACCCAAGGCAACCTCGCCGACCTGAGCGACATCCGTGAGCCGCAGGGATACGGGCAGTTCTCGAAGGCGAGCGAAGCCGGTGAGATCAGCTTCAACCCCGACTACATCGTCGAGGCCACGCTGACCAGCACCGAACCGCAGGTCGTCACGGTCAAGATGAACCCCAAGGCGGTCTGGGAGGACGGCACCCCCATCACCATCAAGGACCTGCAGGCCTACGCGACGGCGCTGTCCGGCAAGGACAAGGCGTATCAGCTCGTCTCGACCAAGGGCTGGGAGGACATCAAGGAGGTCAAGCAGACCGCCGACGAGTTCACCGGCGAGATCCACTTCGCCAACAAGGTCGTCGACTGGCAGCCGCTGTGCTACCCGTCGCTGCCGGCCAGCATTTCGAGCGATCCGGAGGTCTTCAACAACGGCTACACCGCCAAGGGCACCCCGTCGTGTGGGCCGTTCAAGCTGAAGAGCTTCGACAAGACCGCGATCATCCTGGAGCGCAACCCCAACTGGTGGGGCCAGAAGCCGAAGCTCGAGTCGATCATCTTCCGCGTCCTGACCCAGCAGCAGCAGCCCAGCTCCTTCGGCAACGGTGAGATCGACGTCGTCGACATCGCCAACGGCGACGTGTACAACACCGCGAAGAAGCGCAGCGACGTCGTCATCCAGAAGAGCAACGGCGTCACCTGGACCCACCTGACGATCAACACCGAACGCATCACCGACCTGGAGGTGCGCAAGGCGATCGCCTACGGCGTCAACCGCGAGGTCATCGGCGCCGCGGTCATCTCCCCGCTGGAGACCCCCGTCGTCCTGCTGAACGACGTCATCTACCTGCCCGGCCAGAAGGGTTACATCGACCCGTGGAACGGCGAGGTCAAGTACGACAAGGCCAAGGCCGAGGAGATCCTCCAGGCCGCCGGTTACGCGAAGGGCTCCGACGGCGTCTACGCCAAGGACGGCAAGCCGCTGGCCTTCTCGGTGACGGTTCCGGCCGACGCCAAGTCGAACATCGACCGCGCGACCCAGGTGCAGAAGGACCTCAACGCGATCGGCTTCAAGATCGATCTGCAGACCGTGCCGAGCGACAACTACTTCAAGGAGTACGTGCAGCCGCACAACTTCGACCTGGTCACCTTCTCGTGGGTCGGCACCGCCTACCCGCACTCGGGCATCAACCTGTTCTCGCCGAAGGAGTCCAAGCAGAACTTCACCGGCTGGGGCGACGAGAAGGTCGACAAGCTGGGTGTTGAGGCCTACCAGGAGTTCGACAAGGAGAAGCGGATCAAGGTCACCAACGATTTCAGCAAGGCCCTGCTGAACGCCTTCCCGATCATCCCGTTCTACGTGACGCCGAAGGTCATGGGCCTGAAGAAGGGCCTGGTCAACTTCGGTGCCCGCCAGTTCGAGTCGGTCGACTGGACCACGGTGGGGTTCAAGGCCTGACCGGGTTCTAGGCACCCGAGCTGAACCTGCGAAGGGGGAGCGGCGTATTGGCCGCTCCCCCTCTGCTATGCCCCAGACCGGTCGCTGCGGGCGCGGTCTAGGAGCCGGGACGCAGGATCGCCAGGGCCAGCAACGCGACCGTCATCGCCACGGCGAACCAGTGTGGCCGCCAGGTCACCGCCTGGTCGCCGGGGCGGTCGTGGCGCTCCCACCGCTCCACCAGGATCTGGGACGGGCCGTAGAGGTCGGGGGCCTCACCGGGGGAGCGGCGGCTGAACGTCTTGGGTAGCTTGGGCAGGCCGGGGGCGTTCCACGACGAGATCACCCGCTCGGCGCCATCGTTGCCGAGGAAGCTCACCTTGACCAGGGCCCTGATAGTGATGTCGGTGACCCGGTGGTAGGGGATGCGGGTGCTGGTCCACACGTTTCGCACCGTCAGCTCGTCCGTCCCGACGCTGATGCCGGGGGCCCAGAAGAACAGGTAGAGGGACCACGCGATCAGCGCCACCCCCGGCCCGTAGGTCACTAGGATGTCCCACCGGCCGAGGAGCACCGATTCCAGGCTCAGCAAGCCGAGCAGCACCCAGCCGATCACGGCGGTCGCCAGGCTGGATCGGACTCTGAGGCTGATGGTGGGGCAGCTGGAGGGCATGGGGATAACTGTACGCGGCAGAATGACGAAGGCCAGCTCCGCCAGGTCGGGGCGGGTTCTTCCGCCCGGGTGCCCGATTTCTCGGCGGAGCGCCGATTGCGGTACCCTTGTCAAGTTGCCCAGGACTGTGCCCTCAACCTTCTGCAACGGTGAGGGGACCTCTCTTGGGTGAAAGCACTGGGTAGCCAGTGCGAAGTGACCACCCCTCCTGGCCAAATCCAGGGGGACCAACACGAGGTTTCACCAGGCCGCGGTGCGCGGAACCGGTGAGACAGGAGACAACATGATCCAGCAAGAGACGCGGCTCAAAGTCGCCGACAACACTGGTGCCAAGGAACTCCTTTGCATCCGTGTGCTCGGTGGCTCGAAGCGTCGTTACGCTTACCTTGGCGACACCATCGTGTGCTCCGTCAAGGACGCCATCCCCGGCGGCAACGTCAAGAAGGGCGATGTCGTCAAGGCTGTCGTCGTGCGCGTTGCCAAGGAGCAGCGCCGTCCCGACGGTTCCTACATCAAGTTCGACGAGAACGCCGCCGTCATCCTGAAGAACGACGGCGAGCCCCGCGGCACCCGCATCTTCGGGCCAGTCGCCCGTGAACTCCGCGAGAAGCGCTTCATGCGTATCGTCTCGCTCGCCCCGGAGGTGATCTGACATGAATTCGCTGCACGTCAAGAAGGGCGACAAGGTCAAGGTCATCTCGGGCGCCGACCGCGGCAAGGTCGGCGAGATCCGTGAGGTGTTCCCGGCCGAGGGCAAGGTCATCGTCGAGGGCGTCAACGTGCGCACCCGCCACAAGCGCGACAGCCAGGGCGCCAACGGCCGCAAGATTGATGGCGGCATCATCCGCTCGGAGGCGCCGATCCACGCCTCCAACGTCCAGCTCGTGGTGAAGGTCGACGGTGAAGAGGTTGTCACCCGCGTCGGCTACAAGCGCGTCGAAGTCACCAAGCGCCGCCCGGACGGTTCGGAGTACACCGCTTTCCGCAGTGTGCGCATCGCGAAGAAGACGGGGGAGGAGATCTGATGAGCACCGCCAAAGAGCTGCCTCGTCTGAAGAAGAAGTACCGCGAGACGATCGTCCCGGCGTTGCAGGAGGAGTTCTCCTACGCCAACCCCATGCAGATCCCCGGTCTGGTGAAGATCGTGGTCAACATGGGTGTCGGCGAGGCCGCCCGCGACTCGAAGATCATCGACGGCGCGGTCCGCGACCTCACCGCGATCACCGGCCAGAAGCCGGCGGTGACCAAGGCCCGCAAGTCGATCGCCCAGTTCAAGCTGCGCGAAGGCATGCCCATCGGCTGCCACGTCACGCTGCGCGGCAACCGGATGTGGGAGTTCGCCGACCGTCTGCTGACGCTGGCCCTGCCGCGCATCCGCGACTTCCGCGGGCTCAACGGCAACCAGTTCGACGGCCGCGGCAACTACACCTTCGGCCTCAACGAGCAGGTCATGTTCCTTGAGATCGACCAGGACAAGATCGATCGTGTCCGCGGCATGGACATCACCTTCGTGACCTCTGCCGCCACCGACGCCGAGGGGCGCTCGCTGCTCAAGCACCTCGGGTTCCCATTCAAGGCCGTCGACGACCCGAAGAAGGTCGTCAAGAAGCGCGGCCCGGTCATCACGAAGAAAAAGAAGAAGTGAGCTGAGCTATGGCTAAGACAGCGCTGAAGGTCAAGCAGTCCCGCAAGCCGAAGTTCGGCGTCCGGGCCTATACCCGTTGCCAGAAGTGTGGGCGGCCGAAGTCGGTCTACCGCAAGTTCGGGCTGTGCCGCGTGTGCCTGCGTGAGATGGCGCACAAGGGTGAACTGCCCGGCGTGACCAAGTCGTCCTGGTGACCGACCTCGAACCTAGAACCCAGACGCGCCAGGTCCGGCTCGGAAACCGGTGCGAGAAAGAAGTAAATCAGCCATGACTATGACTGACCCAATCGCAGACATGCTCACCCGTCTGCGGAACGCCAACCAGGCGTACCACGACTCGGCGAGCATGCCGTCGAGCAAGATCAAGGTCGGCATCGCCGAAATCTTGAAGTCCGAGGGCTACATCTCGGGCTACGAAGTCATCGACCCGGCCGATGGCCAGGTCGGCAAGACGCTCAAGGTCACGCTGAAGTACGGCGATTCGCGCGAGCGGTCGATCGCCGGGCTGAAGCGGATCAGCAAGCCGGGCCTGCGGGTGTACGCGAAGTCCAACGCGCTGCCCAAGGTGCTCGGTGGTATGGGTATCGCGATCATCTCGACCTCTCAGGGCCTGATGACCGACCGGCAGGCGAACGCCAAGAGCGTGGGCGGCGAAGTGCTCGCCTACGTGTGGTGACGAGCGGAACGAAGGAGGAAGAGACATGTCACGTATTGGCAAGCTCCCGATCACCGTTCCGTCCGGTGTTGAGGTGAAATTGGACGGCCGCGAGGTCGAGGTCAAGGGCCCCAAGGGCACCCTGTCCCTCACCGTGCGCGAGCCGATCTCGGTGACCCGGAACGAGGCGGGCGAGCTTGAGGTTTCCCGCCCCGACGACGAGCGGCTGAGCAGGTCGCTGCACGGCCTGACCCGCACCCTGATCTCCAACATGGTGACCGGTGTGACCCAGGGATACGAGAAGAAGCTGGAGATCGTCGGTGTCGGTTACCGCGTGATCCAGAAGAGCCCCACGCAGCTGGAGTTCGCGCTGGGCTTCTCGCACCCGGTGATCGTGGACGCCCCGGAGGGGATCACTTTCACCGTCGAGACCCAGACCAGGTTCCTGGTGTCGGGCATCGACAAGCAGCTCGTCGGTGAGGTCGCGGCCAACATTCGCAAGCTCCGCAAGCCGGAGCCGTACAAGGGCAAGGGTGTTCGCTACCACGGTGAGCACGTGCGCCGCAAGGCTGGAAAGGCTGGTAAGTAATCATGGGAATCGCATTGGGTGTGCGTAAGCACCTGGCCGACAAGGCGGCCTCCCGTGCCCGCCGTCAGATCCGCGGCCGCAAGAAGATCTTCGGTTCTCCGGCGCGTCCGCGCCTGGTGGTCACCCGCAGCGCCCGTCACCTGTACGTGCAGGTGATCGACGACGCTGCCGGGCACACGCTGGCGTCGGCGTCCACCATGGAGGCCGATCTGCGTAAGGCAACCGGTGACAAGACCGACAAGGCCAAGCTGGTGGGCGAGCTGATCGCCAAGCGGGCCAAGGCCGCCGGTGTCGAGAGCGTGGTCTTCGACCGCGCTGGCAACAAGTATCACGGGCGCATCGCCGCGTTGGCTGACGCGGCGCGCGAAGCCGGGCTTGGTTTCTAGGACGAGAGAGAGGTAACGCGATGAGTGGAACCCAGCGCCGCGGTGGCGGTGCAGCTGGCGGTGAGCGTCGTGGCCGCGAGGATCGTCGGGGCCAGGCGAACCAGCAGCGTGAAGAGAAGAACCAGTACCTGGAGCGCGTGGTTGCGATCAACCGCGTCGCCAAGGTCGTGCAGGGCGGTCGGCGTTTCAGCTTCACCGCGCTGGTCGTCGTCGGTGACGGCGAGGGCATGGTCGGTGTCGGCTACGGCAAGGCCAAG
>JAUMWV010000084.1 GCA_030529455.1 Propionibacteriaceae bacterium
CGCCATCGGCGACGACGTGCTGAGCGGCAACCCCACGGTGGACGGGGATCATGGCCTCGGCAAGAGCAGGCAGCACTGGATGGGCCTGGGCCTGTCGTCCACCGACGTCGGCGTCTGCAACAGCTACGTCGCGCCAGCCTCGGCGGTGCGCTAGGCGTCGTGGGGCGCGTCCCCGGGCAGGCACTCAGGACCGGTCAGCAGCGCCGTTGCGATCGCGGCTAGGCCCTCGCCCCGCCCGGTCAGCCCGAGCCCGTCGGTCGTGGTCGCCGAGACCGTGACCGGTGCCCCCGCCGCTTCGCTGAGCGCGGCCTCGGCCTCGGCCCTGCGCCGGGACAGGCGGGGACGCTGACCGATCACCTGGACCGCGATGTTGGCGATCCCGAATCCGGCCGCCCGGACCCGGGAGGCGGCCTCCCGCAGCAGGACGACGCCAGGCGCGCCAGCATACTCGGGCGCGCTCGTGCCGAAGTTGGAACCCAGGTCGCCGATCCCGGCCGCGCTGAACAGCGCGTCGCAGGCGGCGTGGGCGGCAACATCGCCGTCGGAGTGGCCGCTCAGCCCAGCCGCCTCGTCCGGGAAGTGCAGGCCCGCCACCCAGAGCGGGACCCCCTCCTCGAAGCGGTGCACATCGGTTCCGATCCCGATCCTCATCTCGTCTTCCCTTCTGCCAGTGCCGCCCGCACGCAGTCCAGGTCGAACGGCTGGGTGACCTTCATCATCTGCGGGTCCCCCTCGACCAGGCGCACCACGCCCCCGTCCAGTTCCACCGCGGCGGCATCGTCGGTGACGCGCTCGCCCGCCCTGGCCACCGCCTCGTGGGCGCGCAGCAGGCGCGCGTAGCGGAAACCCTGCGGGGTCTGGACGGCGCGCAGCACCGACCGGTCGACCACCGCAGAACCGTCCGCGGTGACCGCCCGGATGGAATCGGCCACGGGGATCGCGGGGATCACCGCGTCGGCCCCATCCTCGACCGCCCGCACGACCCTATCCACCACCTGCGGGCTGACCCGGGGGCGGGCCGCGTCGTGCACGAGGACGATCGCCTCACCCGGCTCGTCCAGCGCCGCCAGGCCGCACCGCACGGACTCCTGGCGCTCGGCGCCACCGTGGGTTAGGACCACCGGCAGCCCGGCGAGCACGGACGAGAAGGCCTCCAGATAACCGTGCGGGACGCTCACCGCGACCCGCTCCACGCCAGCGGCCACGAGCCCACTCACGGCGTGCCACACCAGCGCCCGGCCCGAAACCTCGACCAGCGCCTTGGGGATGTCGGCTCCCAGCCGGGAGCCCGAACCGGCCGCGACCACTACGGCACACACACGTCTCGTCACGGGCTCCAGCTTAGAGGGAGCCGATGGTTCGGGGTCTGGCAAACGACAGCGGCCCACCCCGCCGGGGTGGGCCGCTGTCGAAAGCTTCGGTCAGGACGCGAGGACCTCGTCCAGCATCGTCTCGGCACGCTCCTCTTCGACTCGCTCGGCGAGCGCAAGCTCGGAGACCAGGATCTGGCGGGCCTTCGCGAGCATGCGCTTCTCGCCCGCGGACAGGCCCCGGTCGCGCTCGCGGCGCCAGAGGTCACGGACGACCTCGGAGACCTTCATGACATTGCCGGAGTGGAGCTTCTCTAGGTTCGCCTTGTAGCGGCGAGACCAGTTGGTCGGTTCCTCCGTGTGCTCGGCCCGCAGCACGGCGAACACTCGCTCCAGGCCATCGGCGTCGACCACATCGCGAACGCCAACCAAATCGAGGTTGCACGCCGGGACCCGAACGACGAGGTCGTTCTGTCCCACGATGCGCAGCACCAGGTAGAGTTTGTCTTCGCCCTTGATCTTGCGGGTTTCAATGTCTTCGATGACAGCCGCCCCATGATTGGGATAGACCACCGTCTCGCCGACCGTAAAAGTCATAATATGTTGACCCCTTTCCCAAGGACTAAGTCTAGCACGCGCCGGGCCTCACTCCCAAAGCGTTTGTGCTACTCAGAGCCCGGTTGAGCGCCTTGACAGAGACCCTGATATGTGCTGGCCCAGCCGAAATGACGGCTGACTAGCCCGACCTTGGCCACCGGCCGGAACGCACGAGCGCCGCGAACTCGCTAGGCTGTCGCCAAGACGACCGCACCGCAGACGCGAAAGGCAGCACCGCGATGACCAACCCGCCGCGCCTAGTTTCATTCAGCCGACGCCAGCTGCTGGCCGGGTTCGGCGTGGCCTCGCTCCTCGCCGCCGGATGCACCGCGGGAGACTGGCGTGAGGAAGCCCCACCCGCCGCAGGCGTCCAGGCCACGGTCGGGGATGTCACGCTGCGCAACCTCATCCTCGTCGTGGGCGACCGGGGCGAGAGCGTCCTCATGGGCTCCGGCGTCGCCGCGAGCGCGGACACCCTGGTCTCGGTCAGGCTGACCCCGCACGATGCCGCGGGCAACGCGGCTCCCGCCCGCACCTACGCGGCCGGGGTGAGTTTCCCGGCCCAGGCGCTGACCCCGGCCACGGTCAGGTTCGCCAACGCCGACCTGAAGCCCGGCATGGTCGCCGACCTGACGCTGAGCTTCGACAAGGCCGGGCAGCAGACCCTGCGGGTGCCGTCGCTAGCCAGCACCCACCCGGACTTCGCCGAGGCCTGGACGAAGGCGCAGAGCCTGCAGCTGGCCGCCGAGCAGCGGTAGCACAGGATTCGCCCCGGCACCGGCCGGTATTAGCCCTCGTACTTGTAGCCCAGCCCGCGCACCGTCACCAGCAGCACCGGGTTGGCTGGGTCGTCCTCAATCTTGGCCCGCAGCCGTTTGACGTGCACGTCGAGGGTCTTGGTGTCCCCGACGTAGTCGGCTCCCCAGACCCGATCGATCAGCTGCCCCCGGGTCAGCACCCGCCCGGCGTTGCGCAGCAGCAGTTCCAGCAGCTCGAACTCCTTGAGCGCCAGCCGCACCGGGACGCCCCGCACGGCCACCTCGTGGCGCTCCGCGTCGAGCCGCACCTGCCCCACCTCGATCACGTCCGGGACGAGGGCGACCTCCTGGCCGCGGCGCAGCACGGCGCGGATGCGGGCGAGGAGTTCCCGGTGGCTGAACGGTTTGGTGACGTAATCGTCGGCGCCCAGTTCCAGCCCGACCACCTTGTCGATCTCGGAGTCCAGCGCGCTTACCATGATGATCGGGGTGTGTCCCCGCGAGCGCAGCTGGCGGCACACCTCGGTTCCGGACATGCCGGGCATCATGAGGTCCAGCAGTACCAGGTCGGCACCGAACCGGTCATAGGCGGCCAGCCCCGCGTTCCCGTCCTCGGCCTCGACTACCTCGTAGCCCTCGCGGCGCAGCATGTAGGCGACGCTCTCGCGGTAGGACTCCTCGTCCTCAACGAGCAGGATCTTGGCCATCTGGGGCACCTTTCTCTCCGGTCTGGGAGGCTGGGATGTAGGCGGGGAACCGGAGGCTGAAGGTCGACCCGCTGTCGGCCTGACTCCACAGG
>JAUMWV010000029.1 GCA_030529455.1 Propionibacteriaceae bacterium
CCGCCATGCCGCCGTCCAGGGGGTGGCCGGTGAAGCCGTGCGTGCCCGCGCTGCTGACCGTCACCGGGCTGCCGGGGGGCAGCAGCTGGCGCGCGCGTCCCTCCGCGTAGAGGGAACGGCAGATGTTCGCGGTGCACACGAACAGCAGGTGGAATGGTTCGCTCATGGTCTCTCCGCCAGGTAGCCCGCTGCGATCAGCTGGCCGATGAACTCGGTGGTCTGGGCGCGGACGAGGCCGCGGGGTTCGTCCGGGAACGCCTCCACCATAGCCGCGACGGGGTCGGCCCCCGAGACCGCGGCCCGCCAGATGGCCCCGGCGGTGCCGCTGAGCACCTGCGGGTCCCCGTCGGGCAGCGCCATGAGGTAGACGCTCCCCGACTCCTCGTCGACGACGTAGCCCAGGCGGGGCGGCACCTGGTAGCTCATCGCCGCCTCCCGGGGAACCGGCGGGCGAGCTCACCGGCGCTGGTCCACAGCCGGTGGCCGAACTCCCGCACGACCTCCGCCCGGGTGGGGCGGCGGCGCAGCCGCATGGCCAGCGCGTCGGTGTTGACCCGCACCGCCCGGGACGCCAGCCGGAGCGCCGTCCTGGCGTCCGGGGCCGCCTTCAGCCGGGCCCACCACTCCCCGGTCCGGCTGCGTTCCCCGGTGGAGAAGTGGCGCCACAGCTCGTATTCGGGGTGGTCCCGGTAGGCGTCCAGGCCGCCGGTCGCGGCCGCCAAGCCCACCTCGGCGCCCAGGTCCCGGGCCAGCGCCGAGACGGCCAGCCTCTCGTCGGCGGTGGCATCCGCCCAGGCCAGCGCCAGGTCGGCGGTGTGGACGCCGCCGCCGCGGGCCGCGTGCAGCAGCAGCACCAGCCGCTGGGCGAGCAGGGACGGGGCCGCGCAGGGGTACCCGGCGATGCGGATCAGCTGCCGCTGCGACCACAGCCGGTCGAAGGCCTCGGCCGCCGGGACCCCGAAACCGGGGAACCGGCGGTGCACATCGACCCAGCCCAGCTTCTCGTGCCACAGGCAGGCGGCGTGCTCGAAGGCCGAACCGGTCTCGAAATGCGTGACCAGCTCGAAGCGGTGCCGGGTCAGGGCGTCCACCAGGTCGGCGGCGCGGCCGGGCTCGACGAGCAGGTCGGCGTCCGAACTGCTGCGGGGCCGCACCCGGCCGTCCAGCCGGGGCAGCAGCGCCGGGTCGAGGGCCGGGCCCTTGATGTGCAGCAGGCGGGCGCCGATGTCTTCAGCGCTGACCTGGGCGGCCGCGTGCGCCAGGTGGACCCGCGGCCAGGTAGGCATCGCTGATTCGTTCACCGCTCCAGCCTAGTGACCGGGCGGGGCCAGGGGTGGGGTCACCCGGTGGTGGTCAGGACGCCGCAGGCCACCAGTTCCCCGGCGAGCGCGGCCACGGTGGCGAGCGTGTCCCCACCGGGCGGGGCACCGAACTCGTCCTCGCAGCGCGCGGCGATGTCGCCCAGGGCCGCCGGGGTGGCGCACGAGGAAACGATCAGGGCCGCGACCGGGCCGAGCCGCAACAGTTCCCCGCCACGCATGACGAGGCCGCCCTCGCCGGTGGCGAGCACGTCCACCACGTCGGGGTGCAGGCTCAGCATCCGAACTCCGCCCAGATGTGTTCGGCGACCTCGGCGGCCTCCCCGTAGCTGTAGCGGACGATGCCGCCCACCTCGTCGTAGAGCCCGGCTAGCCGGTGCAGGGGGCGGGGCAACCGGTCCAGGGAGGAGGTCTCGGGGGCCAGCGCGAGGATCGCGTCGGTCAGGCCGAGCCGCTCGACGCGCAGCGGACCGCCGTCCCGGCGCAGCAGCACGAGGCGCCGCAGCCGGGGCTCGGGGTGGGCGGGCAGCAGGCCCAGCTCGTCGGGGCCGTGCTCCCGCTTGTGGTGCGGCCCGGACCGGACCGACAGCGGCTTGGGGTAGGCCGCGACCGAACCGTCGGCGCGCACCCCGACGGTCTCGTCGGTCAGGTAGCCCATGCGGGTGGCGAGCAGGCGGGTGAGGGTGGTCTTGCCGGTCCCCCCGGGGGCGGCGTAGGCGATGGCCTCACCGGTGCCCGGGTGGCACACCGCGCCCGCGTGCAGCATCAGCAGCTTCCCCACCTGCGCCTCGATGAGCGCGAGCGTGACCTGCCTGGTCAGTTCCGGCTGGTCGGCGGCCGGGCGGGCATCCGCGGCGGTGTCCCAGCCGACCGTGGCGCTGGCGGACGCCGGGCCGGGGCCGCACCTGGCCCACAGCGGGCCCAGCTGCCCGGCGAACTCCCCGGCGCGGTCCCCACCCAGCCGGATCAGCACGGAGGTGTCCAGCGCGCGGAGGCGCAGCGTCACGGCGTCCCGCGGCGGCGCCGTCTCGGCGGCTGGATGAGGGGGGCGGGCAGTCATCGGGAGGGAGTCTACTGCGCGGGCGGATCTGGTCCGTTGCTTGGATACACTCGCGCCAGATCGGTGGGGAGGTAACCGTTGTGACCTTGCTGGATTTTGCGCGCATGACGCGGGCGAACCTGTTGTGGTTGCTGTTGTTCGTGCTGCTGGGCACGGGCGCCGCGGCGGCCTATACGCTGACGCTCCCGGTGAAGTATGCGGCCAAGTCGACCGGCTACGTCGTGGTCGCTGGCGCCGACCCGTTCTCGGCCCAGGCCGTCGCGGAACAGAAGGCCGAATCCTACGTGCCCTTCGTCGGCAGCGAGGGGGTCAACGCGAGAATCCAGGCCGACCTCGGGTCCGTGCCCGGCACCGTCTCGGCCCACGTCGTGCCCAACACCCGGTCCCTGGTCATCACCGCGGTCGGCAGCGACCCGCAGCAGGCCGCCGACCTGGCCAACGCCGCGATGAAGGCTACCGCCGACGAGATCGTGAAGCTGGAGACCCTCGGGCTGGAACCGGGGGCGGCGTCCATGGTGACGCTGTACCCGCTCTACGACGCGAAACCGGCCGCGGCCCCCTTCTCGCCGAACTGGCTCGTCAACCTCGGCATCGGCGCCGGGGCGGGGCTCGTCCTGGGCTATGGTTTCGCGTTCGTCCGCCGCTCCCTCGACGGCAAGATCCGCTACGCCGCCGACGTGGAGTCGCTCACCGGACGCAGCGCCCTCGGTGTGATCCCGAAGGTCGACGCGCTGCGCCGCCAGCGCGACAACGGCAGCTCCGAGACCGGCATCGCCGCCGAGGCGCTGCGCCAGCTGCGCACCAACCTGCGGTTCGTCGACGTGGACCGCCGCCCCAAGTCGATCGTCGTCACCAGCTGCAACCCGGGGGAGGGCAAGTCCACGGTCTCGGCCAACCTCGCCCGGCTGCTCGCCGAGGCCGGGCAGCGCACCATCCTCATCGACGCCGACCTGCGCCGCCCCCAGCTGCACCGCGCGTTCCAGATCGACAACGTCGTCGGCCTGACGCAGGTGTTGGCGGGGGACGCGACCGTGGCCGACGCCGTGCAGCTGACCGGCACCCGGGACCTGCTGCTGATGCCCTCCGGCCGGATTCCGCCCAACCCCAGCGAACTGGTCGGCAGCCACCGGATGCAGCGGCTCATCGAGGCGCTCGCGGTCGACTACACCGTCATCGTCGACGCCCCGCCGCTGCTGCCCGTGACGGACGCGGGGCTGCTGACGAAGGCCAGCGACGGCGCCCTGCTGGTCGTCGCGGTCGGCAAGACCTTCAAGGAACAGCTGCGCCTGGCCACCAAGCTGCTGGGGCAGATCAACGGCCACCTGCTGGGTTCGGTGCTGAACCTGGCTCCGAAGCGGGGCCTCGGCGCGGTCGTCTACGGCTACGGCAGCGGCAACTACGGCCAGTCCTATGCCTCTTATGAGAGCAAACCGCCGGAGGAGCCGGAGCTGCCGTCCCCGGCGAGCGTGCGGCCGATCCCGGCCAAACCGGCCGCCACGTCCCCCGAGGACACCGCCCCGATCAGCGATTCGCCAGTCTGGCCACCTCGTCGCGCAATCGCTGGATGAAGTGGCGCTCGGAGAACTGGTCCACGTGCGCGGCGATCGCCGCGGCGTCCCAGTCGTCGCGGTCGGCGCGCACCGCCTCGACGATCGCCGCCGCGGTCGGGGTGTCGAAGAAGGCCCCGCTGAGACCCTCGGCGATGGTGTCCAGGTAGCCGCCGCCGCGTAGCGCCAGCGTCGGTTTGCCGAACACCCCGCCCTCCAGGGGGGTCAGGCCGTAGTCCTCGATGCTCGGCGCGATGACGGCCCGGCAGTGGCGGTAGGCGTAGCGCATCTGGGCGTCGCTCAGCCCCCGCAACAGCGTCACGTTGGTGGGCAGGCCCGCCAGCAGGGTCTCCCGCAGCGGCCCGTCGCCGATGATGACGAGCCGCTGCTGCGGCAGCTGGCGGAACGCCTCGACGACCTCGATGACGTTCTTGTAGGGCAGCAACCGGGAGACCACCAGGTAGTAGCCGTCCTGGCCAGCCAGTTCCCCGATGGGTTCGAGCGGCCGGGATGCATCGAAACTGTGCGGGGCGGGGACGACCGCGGAGTCCATGCCGTAGCAGGCGCGAATCCGGTCCTGGACCACCCGGGAGATCGCCAGATAGTTGCCCGCCGCCCTGGCCCTCTTCCGGTCCCACCGGCGCAGGACGGGACGCAGGGCCAGCAACACCACCCCCTTGAGGGAACGGGTGGCCTTCCCGCCGAGATAGGTCTCGGTCTGGTACAGCCACCGCGCCGGGGAATAGCAGTACACCACCCGGCGGCCGCGGGTCGGGAAACCGTGCGCCCAGCCGCTGGTGGACACCACCACGACGTCGGCGTCCACCCGGAGGGAGTTCGCGGCGAAGGCCAGCAGCGGGAGGGCCTTGCGGTGGTCGCGGCGGAACACCCCGAACCGGTTGAGCCAGGAGGTGCGGATCGTCGCCGCCGCGAAGTCGGGGTAGGTGCCCTCCGGGTGGTACAGCGTGGTGTAGATCACCGCCTCGGGGAACGCCCGCTGCATGGCCAAGACGACCCGTTCCGCGCCGCCGCGCTGCGTCAGGTAGTCGTGGGCGATGGCGATCCTGGGCGCGGTCATGGCAGGTCAGCCTCCACCATTGCGGCGACCAGCTTGGTGAAGGACAGGCTGGGCTCCCAGCCCAGCACCCGGCGGGCCCGGCTGGCGTCCCCGACCTGCTCGGCGGCCTCCACCGGCCGGAAGAGCTCCGGGTCGACCACCACGTAGGGTTCCCAGTCGGCGATGCCGACGTGGGTGAAAGCCGCGGCGACGAAGTCGCGGACGCTGTGCGAGACCCCGGTGGCGATCACGAAATCCCCTGCCGGGCCGTCGGCAGCCAGCCTCATCGCCCGCACGTAGTCCGGCGCCCACCCCCAGTCGCGTCGGGCGTCCAGGTTGCCCAGCCGCAGCTGGGCCGCCTCGCCGCGCGCGATCCGGGCCACGGTCGAGGTGATCTTGCGGCTCACGAAGGTTTCGGGCCGCCTGGGCGACTCGTGGTTGTACAGCACCAGGCTGGACGCCCCGAGCCCCCGCCCGCGGTACAGCCCGACCGCCAGGTGGGCCAGGGCCTTGGCCGCCCCATAGGGGTTGGCCGGGCGCAGCGGGGTCTCCTCGTTCTGCGGCGGTGCGGCGTCGCCGAAGATCTCCGCGGTCGAGGCCTGCACGAACCTGACCGCCCGCCCCCGCTCCCGTTGCAGCCGCCAGCAGGCCTCCAGCAGGGCGACGCTCGCCGTGCCGTTGACGTCGCAGGTCCCCACCGGGTCCTCCCAGGACGCCGCGACCGAACTCACCGCGGCCAGGTGGAACACCTGGTCCGGGGCGAACTCGCCGACGAGCGCCGCGAGCGCGTCCCGGTCCTTGAGGTCCAGGACGCACGACTGCACCCCATCGGGCAGGCTGGGCGTCCCGTCGCCGGTGTGGGTGCCGAACACCTCCACCCCGTCGGCGGCGAGGGACTCGGCGAGGTAGCTACCGTCCTGGCCGCTGATCCCGGTGACCAGTGCCCTCATGTCACACCCCCGCGAGAGACTTCTGCTGGGCCAGGTCGTGGTCGACCATCATGGCGATCAGCTCGTGGAACGACACCTCCGGCGCCCAGCCCAGCACCCGGCGGGCCTTGGCGGCGTCCCCGATCAGCAGGTCCACCTCGGCGGGACGCATGAACGCCGGGTCCTGGCGGACGTAGCCCGACCAGTCGTCGATGCCGACGTGGCCGAACGCGACGTCCAGCAGGTCCCGGATCGAGTGGGTCTCGCCCGTCGCGACCACGTAGTCGTCCGGCTGGTCGGCCTGCAGCATCAGCCACATCGCCCGCACGTAGTCACCGGCGAAACCCCAGTCCCGGCGGGCGTCCAGGTTACCCATGACCAGCTCGTCCTGCAGCCCCAGCCGAATCCGGGCGACCGCCTGCGACACCTTCCGGGTCACGAACTCAATGCCGCGGCGCGGCGACTCGTGGTTGAACAGGATGCCGCTGCACGCGAACATGCCATAGGACTCCCGGTAGTTGATCGTCATGTAGTGGCCATAGACCTTGCTCACCCCGTAGGGGGACCGCGGCCACAGCAGCGTGGTCTCCCGCTGCGGCACCTCCTGCACCTTGCCGAACATCTCGGAACTGGACGCCTGATAGAACCGGACCTGGTCCGCGTCGGCGCCCGCGTAGAGCCGGATCGCCTCCAGCATGTTCAGCACACCCTGCCCGGTCACCTGCGAGGTGAGCAGGGCGTTGTCCCAGGAGTAGGCGACGAAGGAGATCGCGCCCAGGTTGTAGACCTCGTCGGGTTGGGCGGCCTGCATGGCCCGGACGAGGCTGGACAGGTCCATGAGGTCGCCCGTGTGCAGCCTGACCTCGGGCACCAGGGACCGGACCAGCCCGGCCTTGGGGTTGTTCTGCCCCCGGATGATGGCGTGCACCTCGTACCCCTTGCCCAGCAGCAGCTCGGCGAGGTAGAGACCGTCCTGCCCGGTGATACCGGTGATGAGTGCGCGTTTCATGGTGCCTTTCTGGTCGGAGGGTCAGTAGGCGCCGCGGGAGAACAGGACCGCCCCCACGGTGCGGATGAGAATCGTGAGGTCCTGGAACAGCGACCAGTTGTCGACGTAGTACAGGTCGAGCCGGACGGTTTCGGACCAGGACAGGTCGGAGCGTCCCGACACCTGGGCGAGCCCCGTCAGGCCGGGACGGACGTGGAGCCTGCGCCGCACGGCCGCGTCGTACCTGGCGACCTCGCTCGGCAGCGCGGGCCGCGGCCCGATCAGGCTCATGCTGCCGCTGAGGACGTTGAACAGCTGCGGCAACTCGTCGATGGAGAAGCGGCGGATGATCCTGCCGACCCGGGTCACCCGCGGATCGGCCGCCATCTTGAACAGCACCCCGTCGGTCTCGTTCTGGTCCTTGAGCTCGGCCAGCCGGGCTTCGGCGTCCACCACCATGGAGCGGAACTTGTAGCAGAAGAAGACCCGGCCGCCCCGCCCGACCCGGATCTGGCGGAACAGCACGGGGCCGCGCTCCTCCAGCTTGATCGCCAGCGCGGTGATCGCCATCACGGGTGCGGTCAGCAGGATTGCCAGGCTGGCGCCGACGATGTCGATCAGCCGCTTGCGCCAGCGGGCGGCGTAGCGGGTGGTGGGCGGGTGCACGTACATGAGGGGCAGCCCGGCGAGGGGACGCACGTCGAGGCGGGCCGCCGCGACATCGGTCAGGTTGGGCACCACGATCAGCTGGACCGTGGTGTCCTCGAACTGCCAGGCCGTCTGCCGGAAGTCCTCCGATGCGGGGAAGGACCCGGTGGTGAGCAGCAGGTAGTCGGGCCGGTGCTGTTTGACGAGGTCGACCAGGTCGCTGACGGGGCCGATGACCGGCAGGGGCGGGTCCGAGATGGGGGTGGCGTCGGTGGTCACGACCCCGCTCACCCGGTAGCCCAGCCACCGTTCCCGCTGCATGACCCTGGCGATGTCCCGCACTGCCGCGGGGTCCCCCGCGATCACCATGTCCGACAGCAGGTGGCCTCGTGCCCGGACGCGGTGCACGAGCCGGCGGGCCAGGAATCTTCCGACCAGCAGCACCGGCACGGCGAGGGCGAACAGCATCAGGTAGTAGGCCCGCGAGATGGGGTAGTGGGCCAGGAAGGCCAACTGCGCGACCAGGGCCCACACGAAGACCGAGGCCGCCATGACCCGCCGGTATTCGATCATCCCGGTGCCGAGCTGGCCGACCTCGTAGGTGCCGAAGGTCACCAGCGCCAGCAGCCACAACCCGATGATGACCACCGACGCGGGCTGCACCAGCGCCTCCACGTCGGGGGCCTCGGCGAAGACGTTCCAGTTGGCCCGGGCATACAGCGCCAGCCAGCTGCACCCGGTGAGCAGCAGGGCGTCCAGGCCGAGCAGCAGCAGCGGGATCACCCGCCACAGCCGCACCGGGGCGCGCCACCTCGTCGTCTCCTCCAGACGTGGGGCGCGGCCGCCGATCCGCAGCTGGCGGGGGGAGCTGCTGGGGCGGGCCGGTCGGCTGGCTTGGGCGGACATCACGATGCCCCCGCCGGGCAGCACAGCCGGGAATACAGCGCACCGATCCGGGCGCACATGTCCGCGACGCTCGGCCAGGCCCCCAGCCGGGGCCGTGCGGCGACGTCGCTGCCCTGGCGGAGGATCGCGGCGGCGACCTCCCCGGGTGAGGCAGCGTCGACGAGGCAGCGCTTCGGCAACAGCTCGGGGTTGCCCCCGACCCGGGTCGCGACCACCCCGAGGCCCGCCGCCTGGGCGTCCAGCAGCGTGTAGGAGCAGTTCTCCCATACCGACAGCTGGGCGACCACGTCCGCCTCGGCCAGCACCCGCTCCGCCGGGACGAAACCGGGGAAACGGACGCCGCCGCCGAGCGGACGCGCGGCCTCGACCAGCCGGTCGCGGAGCGGGCCGTCCCCAGCCACGGTCAGCGTCGCCTCCGGGTGCGTCCTCAGCAGCACCGCGAACGCGCCGAGCAGCGACTCGATGCCCTTCTCTGGGGAGAGCCGCGCCAGCGAGGCGACTCTCAGCCCCGGGGCCGGGGCCGCGGCGGTGAGGTGATCCACGCCGTTGTGGATCACCTCAACCGGGCACCGCGGACGCCACTTGGCGACCATGGCCGCCTTGGTGGCCGCCGAGACCGCGATGGCCGCGTCGAAGCGCCGCAGCCGGGCGGTGTGGACGCCAGCCATGACCCGGGACCGGAGCGCCGACCCGTGGTAGACCACGTCGTCGGCCGCGATGCCGTGCTCGGTGGTCACCAGCTTCGTCCCGAACCCGGCCGCCGCGGCCGGGGCGACGATGTCGGCGTAGCTGAGGTGGGAGTGCACGATCTGGGGACGCAGCCTGCCGATGGCCGCCCGCAGCGCCCGCACCGACGCCGCCGGGCCCGCTCCCGGCCCGAAGCCCGCCTCGATCACGGGGGCGCCGAGCTGGCGCAGCCGCCCCGCCAGGTCGCCGGGCGGGACCAGGAAGATCACCCGCCAGCCGGGAATCCGCGACCCAGCCACGTCGACGAAGTGCCTAGACACTCCACCAATGTCGGAGACCGGGCTGGCCCACAGGGCGGTCAGAACCACTGTTCGAGCCGTTCCAGCGCGGTCCAGAACCCCTCACCGTTGTTGACGTGGCCCTGCCAGATCTCGGGGATGAAGCTCGCCGTCGGGGCCAGGCGGTCGAGCTGGTGGGCCAGCATCGCCCAGTCGATCTCGCCCTCGCCGACCTGCACCCCCTCGCCGTCCACCCCGGTCGAGTCGACCAGGTGCAGGTGGTCGGCGTGCGGGGCCAGCAGCTCCACGTACTCGCTGAAGGGACGCTTGGCGAAGTTCGCCGACAGCTTGGAATGGGACACGTCCAGGCACAGCCCGCGGCCGTAGGCGTGGGCGAACTCGGCGGTGTCCTCGGCGCGGACGAACAGGTTGCAGAACAGCTGCCCGCCCATGTACCAGGGGAACGGCGGCAGGGTCTGGGCGCGCAGCCGCACCCCGGAGTCGTCCACGCGGGCCAGGCCGTCGGCCACCCGCTCGTACATGCGGGGTAGCTCCTCCGGGCTGGCGAACGCGTCCTTGGTGAACCCGCCGAGGGAGGCCACGACCACCGGGTCCTCTTCGCACGAGAACCATTGCCTCATCCGCCGGGTGATATCGATCACCCGCTGCAATTCGGCGATTGAGCGCTCCCAGTGGGCGTCGTCGAAACTCGCCAGATTCAGCAGAAAGTCTCCCGCGAACAGGTCGGGGCTATGCGTGGTGTAGAACATGTCGAGCCTGGTGTCGAATACCGACTCCAGCGGAATCTCCAAGTCTTTGTAAGAAAAATGGAACTCCAGGAAATCGGGACGCGCATGCTCCAGCAATGAACCGAAATCGTGGTAACGCACCGGCAGCCCCCACGGGCGCCGGAACGTGTAGTCGCGGCCCCGCACCGCCTGGTCGGCCAGGTCGGTGGCGTAGAAGAAGTCGCCGGGTTCGATCACCCGTTGGGCGGTCCGGCCGATCAGCTCGGTGAGCCGGTTGGGCTGGATTCCCCGGCCGGGGGACTTCACGGCCACGTCGGCGGCCGCGATGACCTGCCCTGGGTCGATCCGCCGCGCCGCGACGAGGGACTTGGCCAGGTTCACCCGGTTCATCATCTCGCCGGTGGACACCACGCGGGGGGAGGCCGAACCGATCGCGTCCTCGACCTCGCGGACCTGGCGCACCATCGCGGCGAACTCATCGGGCAGCAGCGACACCTTGTGGTCGTTGCCCTCCATGGACCGGTCGACCGTGAAGTGTTTCTCGACGATCTTGGCGCCGCGGGCGACCGCGGCGACCGGGACGTGGTAGCCGCGCTCGTGGCCGGAGTAGCCAACCGGGCACTGCCCGATCTCGGCGAGCCGGTCCAGGTAGGCCAGGTTGACGTCCTTGAACGGCGCGGGATAGGTCGACTGGCAGTGCAGCAGCGCGAACGGGGTGCCGGTGGAGCGCACCAGGGAGGAGGTTTCGGCGATCTCGTCCTCGGTGCTCATCCCGGTCGATATGACCATGGGCAGGCGGTAACTCGCGGCGTGCCGCAGCAGCGTGTGGTTGGTCAGGTCGGCCGAGGCGATCTTGAGCGCTGGCGTCCCGTAACCGGCCAGCGCGGTGACGCTGGGCTCGTCCCACGGGGTGCAGATGACGTCGATGTCGCGGCGGGCGCAGTGGTCGAACACCTCGAATAGTTCGTCGGGGCCGAGCGAGAACCGGCTGAGCAGGTCGAGGGTGTACTGCGGGCCGAGGTCTTCACCCGCGGCCAGGTTCGCCGGGCCGTTGCGGTACAGCGTCTTCAGGTCGCGCAGCTGAAACTTGACCAGGTCGGCGCCCGCGTCGGCGGCCAGGTCGACCAGGTGGCGGGCCAGGTCGACCGACCCGTTGTGGTTGATGCCGATCTCGGCGATCAGGACGCACGGGTGGCCGGGCCCGACCGGGTGGCGCCCCAGCCGCAGCTCGTGCTCCTCGCGGGTCGCGATCGCGACGATGTGGCCGCGCTCGGTGACCAGCGGCAGGACCTTGACGGCCTGGGTGAACAGCGCGGCCAGGTCGGCGGCGGCGACGTTGTCGGGTGCGGTGCGCGGGGACGGATGGGCGATCTCGGCGCACGGCCGGTCCAGGTCGACCGGGTGCCCGCGCAGCACCCAGCGGCGGAAATCGCCGTCCGAGATCGATCCGGTGAGCACCCCGTGTTCGTCGACGCAGAACACAATGCCGTGCTTGTTAGCACTGATTTTGTTCAATGCCGACAGAATCGAGTCTTCCGCGAAGACCACGAAGTCCATGATGATTCTGCTGATACTCAAAGCCCCTCCCAATTTGGGATTCTGCCACGCAGGGGGGCCACTCCAGCCGGGCCTCAGACAGGCTTTTCAGGAGCCATCCAGACTCCGCAGCCGCGCCTCGGCGAGCTCCCAGTCGAGCAGGGTGTCAACATCGGAGCCCTCGATGTCGGACATCAGAAAAAGGCCGATTCGCCCGCCCAGCCGGTTGTGTTCCCGCTCGTAGATCTCGGTCTTGGTCAGATAGACCGAACCGGTCTCCCGGTAGCGGAAGTCGGGGGCGGACAGGTCCTGGCGCCTGGGCCTGCGGGTGTGGTCGTAGTCGGCCCTGGACGGGAACCCCCAGTGCCACAGGAACGGGGCCTGGGCGACCACCCCGACGGTCGAGTCGGCGCCCGAGGAGACGAACTCGCCGATCGCGCGCTCCAGGGTGCCCGGCAGCCGGACCGGCGAGGTCGCCTGCAGCAGCATGACCGCGTCGGGGCGCTCCCCGCGGGAGGTCAGCTCCGCGATCGCGTGCTCCACGACGGGCTCGGTCGCCGTGGTGTCCTGGGCAAGCTCGGCCGGACGCTCGATCACCTCGGCCCCGGCGGCGGCAGCGGTGGCCGCGATCTCGGCGTCCTCGGTCGAGACGACGACCCGCAGGCCCGGCACCGCGAGCGCCTGGCCGATCGTCCACTCGATCAGCGGGCGTCCCGCGATGGGTTTGAGGTTCTTGCGGGGGATGCCCTTCGAGCCTCCCCTGGCCGGGATGATCGCGACGATGTTCACGCCCACCAGCCTAGGCGGGGGAGGTTCAGCCGAGCCGGGCCGCTACCCACGACGCGATCGCCCGCGCGGGTTCGCCGCCCGGGGCCTGGGGCGCCGGGGTGGCCTCACCTCCCCAGCTTCTCATGCCGTAGCGCTCCCAGAACTCGCCCAGCCAGCGCGGCGGCCTCGGATAGTGCACGAACGCGGGCAGCCCGGACGCCGCGGCCTCCAGCACCCCGGTGGAGAACACGCTGATGACCGGTGCCCCGGCCTCGCCGAGCGGCGCACCGTCGGCCGCCACGGTGATACCCGCCCTCCGCATGGCCTGGTGGGTCCAGCGGGACAGCTTGTCCCGCTCCGCCGGGTGTGGGCGGTACAGCGCCCCGGAGGCGCGGCAGGTGGCGAAGGCGGCCCTCGTCATGGCGGAGCGGGGGAGTTCGGCCCCGTGCAGCTGGCCGAGGTAGAGCGGACGTTCGGTGCGGACCCGCGCCGGTCGCTGCGCCGCCGCCCACAGCAGCTGCGAGCCGAGGACGTGGGCGTCGGTGTCCGCCCGCCCGGCGGTGTAGAACCCGGCGTCCGCCGCCGACCAGGCCAGCAGCGTCGCCCCCCGCGGCAGCGGCGGCGCCAGCGGGGTCAGCAGCCCGTGCTGCACCACGACCAGCCGGGCGTCCGGCAGCTGGGGTGTGGCCGCGGCCGCGAGCGGCAGGTGGGTGCCCAGGCACAGCACCATGCGGACCCCGCCGAGGTCGCGGGGCAGGCCGGTGGGGGAGACCTCGGTCCGCAGCGGCAGGCCGAGGTCGAGCCCGGCCGGGCCGAGCACCGCGAAACCTCCTCCGAGGTGCGGCAGCACCGCGCCCAGCGCCTGCGCCGGGGTCGACCCGCCGCTTTCGACGATGACCAGCAGCCCGGGCTCGCCCTCCCCGCCGCGCCACAGCCAGGCCGCGGGGGATGGCGGCTTCGGGGCCAGGGCGTGCCGGAGCCGCCGGGCCAGGTGCTGGCGCGACTGCCAGCGGCGCCACTCGTCCAGGGAAGTAAACCTCAGTGCCACAACCGCTCCAATACCCGCATCCGATGGTCGAAGGTGTGCTCGGCCAGCGTGCGTTCGCGCGCCCGGACGCGGATCGTCTCGGCCCAGCCGGGGTCCCGGAAACACCTCATGGCCAGGTCGATCAGCTCGTCGGCGTCGTCGAAGCAGAGCACCTCGCGGCCGTCCTCGTATAGGTCCTGGAGGTCCCGCCGGTCGATGAGCTGCACCGCGCCGACCCCGCACGCCTCGAAGGTCCGCATGGTGAACCCGTCCTGGTCACTGTGGCTGTTCAGGGTGGCCGGGGCCCCCGCCATCAGCGCATACCCGTCCCTCAGGGCCACGTCGCGCCCCGCGGGCAGGCCGGGGCGGGCCCACTGCAGGGAGCGCAGCCGGTCCACCGGGTGGGTGGACCAGTCGCGCCCATAGGCCCGCACCGGGACGCCCGCGGCGGCCAGCGCCGTCAGCAGCTCGACCCGTTTGGGGTAGCGGGCGCCTATGAACACCAGCTCGCCGCCCGGCCGCGGCGCCGGGGTGAGGGACGGGTCGAAGGCGTTGGGCAGGAACGCGGTGAGGTGGCCCGCCGCCGAGAGCTGGGCGACGTCCAGCGGGCTGTAGGACGCGATCGCGTCGTAGGCCCGGAGGGATTCGGGGGTGTGCCGGGTGCGGCGCAGCTCGTCGTAGAGCCACAGGACGCTGCGGCGCGGGCCGATCGCCTCCAGGAAGTCCGGGCCGAACAGGTCGCCCTTGACGACGACCACCACGTCGGGGGAGACCTCGCGGACCGCGCGGACCGCCCGGCGGGTGAGCTGGTGGACCTCCAGGCCCTCGGTGGGGACGCCGAGGCGGCGGGGCAGTTCGAGGGCGGCCTTGCGCGCCACCTTGCCCACCGGGGTGAACGAGTCGTAGCAGAAGGCCGACACGTCGTGCCCGCGCCGGGCGATGGCCCCGGCGATCGAGTGCCAATACCCGTGGAACTGCGGGGAGACAAGCAGGACGCGGCTCAACAGCGACTCCGTTCTAGCGAGGTCTTAGGGCAGAAGGACAGCTACGGCTCTTCCCGGCCACCCATCGGCTGGCCAGGGGTGTTCTCGCACCGAATCTAGCGACCCGGCGGGTCGGGCGGGCGGGCCGGGGCGAGATCAGCCCCGCCAGATCAGGCCGAGTTCCCGCCGGGCGGTGCGGACCGGCTCGACCCGGCGTCCGAGGGCCGCCCGCGCGGTGTTCCAGAGCAGGTTCGCCGCGGTCGCGGCGGTGAGCGCGGCTTGGAGGCGGCGCCGCCCACCCCAGGTGCGGGCGTAGCGGAGCCGGGAATCCATCAGCCACTCCCGCCGCCGCCCCGGGTCGGAGGAGGCTCCCCCCTCGTGGACGACGCACGGCTGCGGCACCCAGACCCGGGGCACGCCGCGCCCGGCCAGGCGGCGCTGCAGGTCGACCTCCTCGGCGTTCATGAAATAGCCCTCGTCGAAGCCACCCACCTCGCGGAAACAGGCCAGCGGCAGCAGCAGGACGGCGCCGACCAGCCAGTCGGTCGGCATCGCCGCGTCCCGCACCGGTTCGTGGCCGACGCCGCGGTGCCACCACCGGGTGTCGCGGAACCTGGCCAGCGGGGTGAGCCACTCGACGACCTGGTGGGAGACCGCCGGAAAACGTCTCGCGGTGAAGGCGGGCCCGCCCCCGGCGTCGACGACCCGGGGGCCGACCACCGCGGGCATCCACGGGGCGGCCGCGGCCGTCAGGTCGGCCAGGAAGGTCTCCGGGACCTCCAGGTCGGAGTTGAGGATCAGCAGCCAGTCCCCGGTCGCGGACTGTGCTCCGGTGTTGACGGCCGACCCGAAACCGCCGTTGCGGTCGCGGCGCACGACCTGGACGCCCTCGACCCGCGGGAACGGGGTGGGGGAGCAGTCGTCGCTGACGATGAGCTGATGCGGACGCTGGGGCAGCAGGGCCCGGACCAGCGGCATGGTCGTTTCGGGGTCCCCGTAGTGGGGGATGACGACGCTGATGCGCATCCTGACTCCCTCGGATTGGCGACGGCGGCGAGTGCGGCCGCGTCTAGTCTCACGGATCGGCGGGCCACCTCGTCGCGCCGCGGCGCCTCCCTGCACCCCCGGTGCCTTAGGGTCGCAGGCGTAGCCGCGCTGCGGGTACTCGGAACCGGGGGAACGAGGTCGACGTGGGGATCGGGGAGAAGGCGCTGGCCGGACTGAGGCAGCGCCTGTGGTGGGCCAAGCTGTACCAGGGCAGGGCGGACCGGCGGCTTCAACGCCTGGTCAACGCCCAACTCGTGATGGCATCCCCGCTGCCGCGGGCGCGCAGGCAGCCGGGGTCGGTGTGGGCGGTCACGATGGTGCGCAACGAGCAGGACATCATCGGGCTCACCATCGCCCACCTGTTCGGCCAGGGCGTGGACCACGTCGTGGTCGCGGACAACAACTCCACCGACGCCACCCCGCAGATCCTGCGCGACCTCGCCGCGGAGTACCCGCGGCTGCACCTGGCGCGCGACGCCGAGCCCGCCTATTACCAGTCCCAGAAGATGACCCGGCTGGCGCAGCTGGCCGCGCGGGCGGGTGCGGACTGGGTGATCCCCTTCGACGCCGACGAGTGGTGGTTCGCCCCGGGCGCCTCGCTCAAGGAGTGGCTCGCCCGGGAGGCCGCGAACGCCCCCGGGGTCGCGATGGTGAAGGCCGCCCTGCACAACATGGTGCCGACCGGGGACGCGCTGGGCGGGCCGGAGGCCGAGTTCCTCATGGATTCCTCGGCTTCCCTGCCCGGCAAGGTCGCGGTCAGGGCGCACCCCTATGCCGTCATCGCCATGGGAAACCACGGCGCGGCCAGGGTCGGGACGATCCGGGAGGGGCTGCGGATCGCCCACGCCGCCTACCGCAGCGCCGAACAGATCGAACGGAAGGTGCGCCTCGGAGCCCAGGCGGTGGAACTGGCCGGGGGAGACCAAACGGTCGCGACCCACTGGCGGGCCGGGGCGAGCCTCGGGGACGCCGAGCACCGGCAGATCTGGGACAACCTGCGCCGCGGCGGCTCGGACGCCCGGCTGAACTACTTCGTCCGCGGGCCCATGGTCCGGGTCCGCCCCGGAGCCTGGGCGACCTGGGACCCCGACGGTGTAGTGCCTCAGGTGGCACCCCACCAGAACGTGCCAGCCGAAGACCCGGCAGGCTGAGGGCTCGGGGACCCGTCAGGAATCCCAGCCGCCGGGGATGTCCTCGACGATGCTCCAGCGCGGGTCGAGCTGGTAGGCGCGCCCCTGGTCGATGTGGCGGGCGTGGAACCGGGGCGCCCAGACCAGGTGGTGGTTGTCGCCGTGGCGGGCCGTGCTCAGGTAGGCGCCCCAGTAGGAGAACGTCGAATTGGTGACGATGAGGCGCCGGGCACCGATCAGCGTCGCGAAATGGCCGATCGGGTCGGTGCCGGTGAGGTAACTCACCTCGCCGAAGCGGGAGAGCCAGGACAGCCGGGCCTGGCACCAGGAGATGTCGTCGCTGACGATGGTGAGCCGGTCGACCCGGCCCTGCTGGGCCGCACCGGCGAGCGCCGTCTCCAAGTAGGCGATCTGGTCGAAGCTGTACTTGCCACGGAACCGGTAGTCGTTGAAGTAGTCGCCGCGGCGGATGTTGAGGACCAGCGTGGCCGGGTCGCTGACTAGGGCGGGGACGGCCGAGGCCAGCGGCTCGCTGGCCAGGAGCGCCTGGGCGAAGGCCCGCAGCTCGTCGTCGGTGAAGTCTGACCCGAAGCGCTGGTTGCTGGTGTGCACCCGGCGGTCGCGGAACCGGATCTGGCCGGTCTCGACCATGAGGTCGTCGGCGATGTCGCCGAACCGTTCGGCCCATGGGCGGAGGTAGCCGGTGTAGCGCACCACGGCGTCCTCGCCCGCGCGCTGCCGGGAGAAGGCCCACAGCCACAGGTACAAGACGTTGCCGAGCCCCATCTTGAACTCCTCGGTCCACAACACCGTGCGGGGGCCCCGCCGGATGGGTGCGAGCAGTCCGCTCTTCAGATCGGCAAACCTGGCGCTGAGCTTCACGGTGGCTCCTGGGGGTCGGCACGGGGACGCTTCAGGGTAGCCGACCGCTGTGCCAACCCAGGCGGGGCCCGAGGCGGGTCGTGCCCCGCCGGGGGGATAGTGTGACCGGGCAGCGGCAACAACGATGCGGGGACCAACACCTCGCCTGCCGCTGGCAGGCCCGGTCGGGGAGAGCCAGGCAGCGGGCGACGCGCCCGGTACCGCCTCCCCCGGCCAGACGATCTAAGGGGCAGGGTGAGCAGGGGGAAGACTGACTGGGACTACTACAAGCTGATCGTCCCGCCGCGGATGCGCTGGGGCCTGGCGGCGGTGCTCATCGGTTCGGTGCTGATGTCGCTGCTGGAGATCGGCGCGATCCTGCTGGTGCTGCCGCTGCTCGCGGTGCTCAACGGAGAACCGCTGGATGGGCCCGCCTCGCAGGCGCTGTGGGACGCGCTCGGTCAGCCTCCGCTGGATGCCTTCCTGGTCTGGGTGGTCGGGCTCATGCTCTCGGCTTTCGTGGTCAAGGACCTGTCGATCCTCGCGTTCCGCTGGTGGGTGCTCGGATTCAACGCGAAACTCATGGTGGACACCTCGGCCTACATCCATCGGTATTTCCTGCATTCGCCCTACGAGGTGTTCAAACGGCGCGGCACCGCGAACATCCTGAGGTCGGTCAGCGAGGCCGTCAACGGGTTCTTCCTGCGCACCGTGAACGGCAGCGTCGCGGTGGCCACCGAGGCGGTGAGCATCGTGGCGGTGATGGCGGCGCTGTTCTTCGCCATCCCGATCCAGGCCCTCGGGCTGGGGGTCTACTTCGGTGTCGTCGGGCTGATCTACACGCGGTGGGTCAAACCCAAACTGGAACTGGCCTCGTCCCACGCCCTGGAGGCGAGCCAGCGGTCGACGGGCGCCCTGCTGCAGAGCGTCGGGGGCATCGAGGAGATCAAGATCCGCCACCAGCAAGAGGAGTTCGTCGGGCAGGTGCGGGACGCGAACACCATCAGCGCGGGTGCGATCCGGCTGAGCTCCTTCGCCGCCGAGGCCCCGAAGTACCTGCTCGAGGTGATGTTCATCCTCGCCCTCGGCGGGCTCATCCTGGTCTCGATCAGCCAGGACGTGCTGGGCACGATCGCGCTGCTCGCCGCCGCCGCGTTCCGGCTGCTGCCGTCGGTCACGCGGCTGCTGGCGAGCCTGGCCACCGCCCGCAGCGGGGAGCCCTACCGGAAGCTGCTGCTCGACGAATTGCGCCAGGAGGAGCGCCAGGGACGCCCGGCGCCCGGCTCGCCCACCACCGACCGGTTGCCGCTGACCGACTCCCTCGTCCTGAAGGACGTGGTGTTCCGGTTCGCCGACGCCGAGGCCCCGGTCCTCGACGGGGTGAACCTGACGATCCGGGCGGGGTCGTCCACCGCGCTGGTCGGGGGGTCGGGGGCCGGGAAGACGACGCTGGCCAACGTGCTGCTCGGGCTGCTGCCGCCCGCCAGCGGGGAGGTCAGGGCCGACGGCGTCGACGTGTACGACCACCTGCCCGCCTGGCAGAACGGCATCGGTTTCGTCGCCCAGGACGTGTTCCACCTGCACGGCACCTTCGCTCAAGACATCGCCTTCGAGCTCGACCCCGCCCGCATCGACCAGGAGCGGCTGTGGCGCGCGATCGAACAGGCCCAGCTGGTGGAGGTCATCCGCGGGCTGCCCAACGGGCTCGACACCGAGGTGGGGGACCGGGCCGTCCGGCTCTCGGGCGGGCAGCGTCAGCGCATCGGGATCGCCCGCGCGCTCTACCGCCAGCCGTCGTTCCTGCTGCTGGACGAGGCGACCTCCGCGCTGGACAACGAGACCGAGCAGCAGATCACCGAGACGCTGCGGGCCCTCCACGGGCAGCTCACCATGGTCGTGATCGCCCACCGGTTGTCCACGGTGCGCGACGTCGACCAGATCGTCCTGCTGGAGGACGGGCGGGTCGCCGCCGTGGGGTCCTTCGCCGAGCTGTACCGCCAGAGCGAATACTTCGCCCGCATGGTCGATCTTGGACGCCTGGACCCCGCCTGAACCCGGCCCGGACGGGCCGGGCCAAAGCCGCTCAGACCGGACGGGCCTGGGGCGCGTTCTGCCTGGTCAAGGCAGGGTCGCGTTCGATGACGCCGGATAGCGCCGCGTCGATCGCGGACATGACCGAGTCGTCGAGCGCCACCTCCGAGGCCCGGACGTTCTCGCTCACCTGTTCCGGGCGGGACGCCCCGATGATCGCGGAGGCGATACCCGGGCGGTGCAGCACCCAGGCGAGGGCGAGCTGCGCCATGGTCAGCCCGGCCTCGTCCGCGATGGGACGCAGCCGCTGCACCGCGGCCAGCACCTCGTCGCGCAGCCAGCGCGAGATCATCTGCGCCCCGCCCTTGTCGTCGGTCGCCCGTGACCCCGCCGGGGGCTGCTGCCCGGGCACGTACTTCCCGGTGAGCACGCCCTGGGCCAGCGGGGACCACACGATCTGGCTGAGGCCGAGCTCGGCGCAGGCCGGGACCACCTCGTCCTCGATCACCCGCCACAGCATCGAGTACTGCGGCTGGTTCGACACCAGCGGGACCCGCAACTCGCGGGCCAGACCGGCGGCCTGCCTGATCTGGTCGGCGGTCCACTCGCTGACGCCGATGTAGAGGGCCTTGCCCTGCCGCACCAGGTCGGCGAACGCGACCATGGTCTCCTCCAGCGGCGTCTCGGTGTCGAACCGGTGCGCCTGATACAGGTCGACGTAGTCGGTGCGTAGCCGCCGCAGCGAACCGTGCATGGACTCCATGATGTGTTTGCGGGACAGCCCCACGTCGTTGTGGCCTTTCGGGCCGGTGGGCCAGTACACCTTGGTGAAGATTTCCAGGGACTCGCGGCGCTGCCCGGCCAGGGCCTCGCCGAGCACCGACTCCGCCGCGGTGTTGGCATAGACGTCAGCGGTGTCGAAGCTGGTGATCCCGGCATCCAGGGCGGCGCGGACGCACATCGCGGCCTGCTCGTTCTCGATCTGTGAGCCGTGGGTCAGCCAGTTGCCGTAGGTGATTTCGGACACCTTGAGGCCCGAATTGCCGAGGTATCGAAACTTCATGACCCACAACCTAGCGCGCGTCCCGCCCGGCGGACGCCGATTCGCCGCATCCTGGGCCGCCGATCACCGCTAGGCTTCGGCTGTGAGTCAGTATGAACTGCTGGGGTTGCCGCTGCTGCACGCGGGGAAGGTCCGCGAACTGTACGGATTGCCGGATTCCGGCGATCTTCTCATGGTCGCGACCGACAACATTTCGGCCTTCGACCACGTGCTGGACACCCAGATCCCCGGCAAGGGGGCGGTGCTGACGCAGCTGTCGCTGTGGTGGTTCGACCAGCTCGCCGGCATCGTGGACAACCACGTGGTCTCGACCAGGGTGCCAGCGGCCGTGGCGGGACGGGCGATCGTGGCGGAACGGCTCGACATGGTGCCCGTCGAATGCGTCGCCCGCGGCTACCTCACCGGCTCCGGCTGGGCGGAATACCGAGACTCGGGCACGGTGTGCGGCATCCCGCTGCCCGCGGGCCTGCGCGACGGGGATCAGCTGCCGGAGCCGATCTTCACCCCGGCGATCAAGGCGCCGGTGGGCGAGCACGACGAGAACGTCAGCTTCGAGACGATCGTGGAACTCCACGGGGAGGAGCTGGCGGCCAGGCTGCGGGAGCTGACGCTGGCGATCTACACCCGCGCCGAGCGGATCGCCCGCGAGCGGGGCATCATCCTCGCCGACACCAAGTTCGAGTTCGGGCTGCGCCCCGACGGCACCCTCGTCCTCGCCGACGAGGTGCTCACCCCCGACTCGTCCCGGTTCTGGGACGCGGACTCGTGGCGTCCGGGGCAAGCGACCCCGAGCTTCGACAAACAGTACGTGCGGGACTGGCTGGCGCACTCGTCCGGGTGGGACAAATCCACCGGCGCCCCGCCGCCCGCGCTGCCCCCCGAGGTGGTCGAGACGACCAGAAGGCGCTATCTAGAGGCTTTTGAACGGTTGACGGGGCGAGAGTTTCGCTACGCTAAGCCCATGGCTACTGTCGTTGTCAACGTGATGCCCAAACCCGAGATCCTCGATCCGCAAGGAAAGGCGGTCACCGGTGCCCTCACCCGGCTGGGGTTTAAGGGCCTGTCCGTGCGTCAAGGAAAGCGGTTCGAGGTGAGCGTCGACGGCGACGTCACCGACGAGGTCCTCGCCAAGATCAGCGACGCGGCCGAGAAGCTGCTCGCCAACACCGTCATCGAGACGTTCGACGTCGTCGTCGAGGGCTGAGCCGTGGCAACCATCGGCGTCGTCACCTTCCCCGGCTCCCTGGACGACCACGACGCGCTGCGCGCCGTCGAACTGTGCGGGGCGAAAGCGGTGCCGCTGTGGCACGCCTCCGACTCTCTCGGCGGGGTGGACGCCATCGTCCTGCCGGGCGGGTTCAGCTACGGCGACTACCTGCGCTGCGGTGCCATCGCCAGGTTCAGCCCCGTCATGTCGTCCGTCATCGACGCAGCTAACGCGGGCATGCCGGTGCTCGGCATCTGCAACGGGTTCCAGGTGTTGTGCGAGGCGCACCTGCTGCCCGGGGCGATGATCCGTAACGAGTCGCGCCACTTCATCTGCCGGGACCAGCGGCTCCGCGTCGAGACCAACGACACCGTGTGGAGCGCCGATTTCGAGGTCGGCGAAGAGATCACCATCGTGCTCAAGAACGGTGAGGGCAACTTCACCGCCGACGCCGAGACCATCAAGGCGCTGGAGGACAACAACCAGGTCGTGTTCCG
Source organism: Propionibacteriaceae bacterium (assembly GCA_030529455.1). GTDB lineage: Bacteria > Actinomycetota > Actinomycetes > Propionibacteriales > Propionibacteriaceae > JAUMWV01. The sequence continues at coordinate 22,319 of JAUMWV010000029.1, forward strand.
CTACCTGGGCAACCCCAACGGTTCCCGCAACGACATCGCGGGCATCACCAACGAGCGCGGCAACGTCGTTGGCCTCATGCCGCACCCGGAACACAACGTCGAGGAACTCACCGGCCCCTCGCTGGACGGACGCAAGTTCTTCACCTCCGTCATCCGCTACCTCGCGGCGAAGGCGGGCGAGCAGACCGCCTAGCGTCGGCGCCAGGCCAGCCCGGCGATCGCGACCCCGGCCAGCCCCAGCACGCCGGTGTGCCCGGCCGCCCCGGTGCGGGGCAGCGGCCGGTGCGATGGACCCGGTGACGGCGGGGTGGCGCTCGCCGTGGGGGACGGCACCACCGTCGGGGAGGGCTGCGGCGGCGTCGGGGAGGGCGTGGGCGTGGGGGCGTGCACGCGCAGCCCCACCAGCACCGGGTCGTGGTCCGAGGAACGGTAGAACGAGGGGGCGTAGAAGTCGGTCACGTTGTAGTTGCGCCGCGAGTACTCCATGGCCACGCTCTCGTCGCCGTTGATGTCCCAGACCCCGCCCCCGGTGGCCAGCGCGAGCGCCTTCGGGTTGGCGAAGATGTGGTCGAGCGAACCGACCCGGCCCGAGAACTGGTAGCTGGCCGAGGCCGGTTCGTGCTTTGTCACGAGGTTGACGAACCCGGCCTGCTCCAGGATCTGGAGCGGGGTCTCCCTGGTGTAGGCGTTGAAGTCGCCGCTCAGCAGCACGGCCTCGTCGGCGAAGACCTCGGCGGTCCAGGAGGCGAGGGCGCGGGCCTGGGCCTCCCGCGACGGGTTGGATAGCCCCTGCCCGGTGCCGTCGTCGGCTCCCGACCCCTTCGACTTGAAGTGGTTGGCGACCACGACGAACGGTTCCCCACCCGGCAGCGGGACGAAGCGCTGGGCCAGCGGGTAGCGGGCGTTCGCGAAGGCCGGGTCGAGCAGCAGCTGGGAGGCTCCGCTCAGCTTCACTGTCGCCGGATTGAAGATGAACGCGGTGCGGATGACGTCCTCGTTGGGCGCGCTCACCGCGGGCGAGGGGGCGAAGGCCCAGCGCTGCGTCCCGGCGGCGGCGTTGAGCGCATCCACCAGCGCGGCCAGCGCCGCGTCCCGGTGGTGGGCGGCGTGCGGGATACCGGCCGAGTTCTCGACCTCCATGAGCGAGACCACGTCGGCGTCCAGGGCGTTGATCGCGGCGACGATCTTGGCCTGCTGGTCGTTGAACGCGGCCGTGGTGTAGGCGCCGCGGACGACGCAGCGGTTCGCCGTGACGGGTTTGCCGTCCCGGTCCCGGTAGGCCTGGCAGCCCGGTTCGTCCTCACCGAGGTCAGTGAAGTAATTGAGCACGTTGAACGCCGCGACCCGCAGGTCACCGCCGACCCGGGGAGGGGCCGCCTCCCGGTCGTTGGTGCTGGTCACCGGGATGGCTGGGCTGTCCGCCCCGACCACCTGCCCGGTGGGCTGGAAGTTCCACTGGTAGCGGAAGTCGAGGATCACCGGCGCGGTGAAGCGGACGCGGGCGCCCGTGCGCATCGGGGTGTCCTGCGACAGGTAGGGCAGCGGCGAGGCCTGCGCGGCCGGGTTGCGCAGGTAGTCCAGCGACGCCCCGTCGTCGAGCGTGATGTAGCGGGCCAGGTTCTGCTGCTCGTAGGCGTTCGCCTCGGCCCCGGGGTTGACGACCGCGGTCGCCTGGAACAGGGGCTTGTCGCCCACGGCCAGGCCGACCTGGCCGTACTGGTTCAGCCGGTAGTTGTTGGTGACGGTGTAGTTGCCGAGGGGACGGACGAGCATGCCCTCGTAGGGTTCCTTCTGGGCGTCCGAGGCTGGCAGGGTGGGCAGCTCGGTGGGCTTCACCGGGGAGCACCCGGAGGCGGGCGCAACCGTGACCTTCCCGCCGAGCTGGGTCAGGCCGTGGTACTCGCCCGCGGTGCCGCTGACCCGGACGCAGGCGCCGACCGACAGGCCCGAGACCGCGTCCGGGGCGTGGACGAAGATGCCGTCGCTGGCCTCGCCGGGAGCCTTCGGGGTGCCCCCGGTGCCGGGGGCCTGGAGGTAGAACCCGCCGAAACCACCGGTCGGGTAGGCGGCGGTCACCACACCGAGGGTGGTCACCTCGCGCCCGTCCATGGGGGTCTGGTCGCCGTCCCCCTGGATCTCGGCGATCGGGGTGTCACCTGGGGTGGGTGGGACGACCGGCGGGGGAGCGGAACCGGCGTTCTGCGGAGTCGGTTCGGCGGTGAAGGAGAAGTCGGCGGAGTTGTCGTCGGTGTCGGCGCCGCCGGTGCGCGCGATGGCCCCGGGCGAGGCGTTCGTCCCCGGGTAGGCCGCCGGTGCGGTCTCGAACCGCTTCGCCGACCCCCAGCCGACCACGTCGACCGCGGAGCCGCCGCGCAGCAGCGCGTAGGAACCGCGGGTGCCGGACGGGTTGATGCCGCCGCAGGTCTGGTCGGCGCTGATCGGGGCACCGACATCGCCGTTGCTGCCGACCGCGATCAGGAAATACCCCTTCGCGGGGACGGTGCCCGCCAGCGCGCAACTCTTCTTGCCGGGGCCAGCCGACGACGCCGGGGCGTAGTTGAGGTCGTAGCCGCTGAGGTCGAGGGCCGCCGCCGACGGGTTGTACAGCTCGACGAACTTTGTGGCGTAGGGCTGGTTCGCGCTGCCGCCCCGGGCGTAGACCTCGTTGATGACTGGCTGGTCGCCAGCGGCCGAGGTCGGCTGGGTGAGCACCACGGCGAGGCCAAGGGAGGCGGCGAGCGCGGTGAGCGTGACACGTCCGATGTGCACGGCGATTCTCCTTCGAACGGTGACGCATGTGACTTTATCGTCCTGCGCCGACAGTTGTGGCGACTCCGCCGGGTGGATTCCGCCTCGTTCAGCGGGGGCCTCTGCTGAGCCGGAACCGGAGCCGTTGCCCGCCCGAACGCACCGGGACGAAACCACAGCGGGCCAGCACGGCGATTGAGGCGGGGTTGTCGGGCGTGGTCTCCGCGATCACCGAGGACGCGCAGTCGCGGGCCAGGGCGGACGCGCACAGCAGGCGCACCGCCCGCGTCGCGTAGCCGTGGCCGCGGGCCGAGGCGGCCAGCCCGTAGCTGAGTTCGACGCTGCCCCGCTCGTCCGGCGGCGCGTGGAACCCGGCGTCCCCGACCACTAGCCCGTCGGCCAGCCGGACGATGAGGTGCATGCCGAAGCCGGGCACCCAGTTGTCCAGCCAGAAGGAATCCCGGGCCAGGCGCGCCGCGGCCATGGAGTCGCTGTGCGGGTAGTCGGGGACCGCGGGCAGCGGGCAGCGTCCCTCGGCTAGGTCCTGGGCCTCGGCCGGGGTGATCTCGTGCAGCGCGATCACGCCGTCGCTCAGCATCGGGCGGCGGTGGGCCTGGCCGGGAGGTACTGGCGGGCGGGCATCATGCCGCGAGTCTAACCGCGCCCCCAGCCGCGGATGCCGGGTCACCTCGGCACCGGGTAGGTTGTGCGCCATGACGAGTGCCCTTCGCCGCCTGCTCTGGCTGGCTCCCCGGGTCGGCGCGCTCGCGGGGGTGGGGATCGCGGCCGGACGCGTGCTGGCCCGGCGCCCACCCGCAGCCGAGGAGCGGATCAGCCGTGAGCTGGGGGCGCGGCGCACCCCCGTGGG
>JAUMWV010000085.1 GCA_030529455.1 Propionibacteriaceae bacterium
GCCGTCGGCTCCTCGGACGCCGACCACCTCGGCCAGCTCGCCGAACTGGTCTCGCGGGTGCGCTGGTTCGCGCACGTCTCGGCGACACCCCGGACGCTGGGTCAGTGGACCCAGCTGCTGCGCGAGGCCCTCGACCGGATGGTCGCCACCGAAGCCGACACCGCGTGGATGCTCCAGGACGTGCTGGCTGAACTCGCCAGCCTGGACGAGCAGACCGGCGACTCGGCGGTGCTGCTCGGCCGGGCCGAGCTGAGTTCCCTGCTCGGCCACCTCCTGCCCGAACGGGCCGGGCGCCCGAACTACGGCAACGGGTCGCTGCTGGTCACCTCCCTGGGCGACCTGGCCGATGTGGGGTTCCGCGTGGTGTGCCTGCTCGGCGCCGACCAGCCGGACGAGGGTCCGGTCCTGGGCGACCGGTTGGACCCGCCCGGCGACTGCGCCGAGGCCCACCGCCACGACCGCTGGCTGCGGGCGGCCAGCGCCGCCAGCGATCACGTCCTGGTGGTCTACCAGGGCACCAACGAGCGCACCGGCGAGGCGCTGCCGCCGCCGGTGGCCGTGCAGCGGCTGCACGACCACGCCCGTTCGGCGGGCTGGGCGGTGTCCCCGCCGCGACACCACACGCTGCACGCCCACGCCGCCGCGAACTTCGACCCGGACGCACCGGTCAGCTTCGACCAGGGGCTCGCCCGCGCCAGGGCGGTGCCCGCGCCGGACCCGGTGCCCCCCGGCCCCGCCCCGGCACCGCCCGCACCCGGGCAGATCGAGCTGGCCGAGCTGGTGCGGTTCATCGCCCACCCCGCGTCCTACTACCTCAGGCGCACCCTCGGCCTGGCCGAGGTCAGCGCCCCCGCCTGGCCCGCGGACCTGCCGATCCAGCCGGGCGGCCTCGACCGGTGGGCGATCGGCGACCGGATGCTGGCCCAGGCCCGCCGCGGCGAGTCCCTGGAGACGCTGATGCAGGCCGAGTGGCGGCGCGGCACCGTCGGCCCGGGCGAACTCGGCCGCTCGGTCCTGGAATCGGTCGCCAGCCAGGTCTCGGCGATCCTTGAGGTCGCCGAAACCTTCGATGGGCCGGGAGGCGAACACGAGATCGACGTCGAGGCCGGTGGCGTCCGGGTCGTCGGCCGGGTGCGCACGACCGCCGGGATGCTGACCCAGGTCACCTTCAGCAAGACCGACGACCGGGCCTGGGTCGAGACCTGGTGGCGCCTCGTCGCCGCCTCGGCCGCGGGGCTTGGCCCACGGGGCGGCGTGGTGGTCGGCAGCCCCGACTACTCCCGCGACATCCCGGCCCGCGTCACGTCCCGTGTGATCGCCCCGCCCCCGGCGGCGGACGCGCTCACCCTGCTGGCCCGGCTCGTCGAGACCTACGTTGCCGGGCTCACCGGGCCGGTGCCGCTGCCCCGGCGGGCGGCCCGCGACCTGGCGCTGAGCCTGCGCGTCCGGCGCCACCCGCCGGAACCGCACCGGGTCCTCCAGATCGTCGAACGGGGCTGGCGCTACGGCACCGACGCCGACTGGCTGCGGTTCTACCCCAACCCGGCCGCGCTGCTGTCGGTGCCGGGGACGGGCGGCGAGTGCCGACTCATCGAGCTCTCCCGCCTGCTGTACCTGCCCATGATCGAAGCCACCCAGGTGGTCCCCCATGTCTGATCCCCTGCCCTACGACCCCACCCTGCCGCTGCCCACCGGCACGGTGCTACTGGAGGCGAGCGCTGGCACCGGCAAGACCCACCAGATCGCGACCCTGACCTGCCGCTACATCGCCGAGGCGGGCTACGGCATCGGTCAGCTGCTGCTGGTCACCTTCGGCGCCGCCGCGACCAAGGAGCTGCGCTCCCGGGTGTTCGCCCAGCTCAGCGAGGCCGAGCAGGAACTCTCCCGGGCCGTGGCCTCCGGGCGGGCCCCCCGCGGCGGCCTGGCCGCCCAGCTGTTCGCGCGGGACGCCGCCGACCGGCTCGCCCGCGTCCGCCTGGCGCTGGACGAGTTCGGGAAGGCGTCGATCGCGACCACCCACACCTTCTGCTCGACCATGCTCAACCGCCTGGGCGTCGCGGCCGACTGGGACCGTTCGGCCCGGTTCACGGCCGACCTGACCAGCCTGATGCGGGAGGTGGCCGACGACCTGTACGTCGCGCGTTACTCCCACCGCCCGGACCCGCCCTTCGACCTGGCATTCGCCCGCAAGATCGCCGCCCACGCCATCGGCCACCCCGATGAGCTGCTGCTGCGCGAGGACCACCACGAGGAGGTGTCGTTCGCCGAGGCGGTCCGCGCCGAGGTCTCGTCCCGCAAGTCCCGTGGCCGGATCTACACCTACGACGACCTGATCCACCAGATGAGCTCGACGCTGGCTGACCCGGTGACCGGGCCGGAAGCCCGGCGGAGGCTGTCGGAGGCGTTCCCCGTGGTGCTGGTCGACGAGTTCCAAGACACCGATCCCGCCCAGTGGGCGATCCTCCGCGACGCCTTCGCCGGTGCCTCGACGATCGTGCTGATCGGCGACCCCAAACAGTCCATCTACGGGTTCCGCAACGCCGACCTCAACTGCTACCTGGAGGCGCGGGCCTCGGCCGGTCAGCACTTCACCCTGCCAGCCAACTACCGCAGCGATCCCGGCCTCGTCCGGGCCGTCAACGACCTCTTCGACGGGGTGGAGTTCGGCCACCCGCAGGTGCGGGCCTTCCGGGTCGAGCCCGCGCTGACGGCGCGCCGCCTCAGCTCGGCGTCCCGGACCGACGAGCCCGCGGTACGCATCCGGATGGTCCGGGCACCCGGCACGCTCGACCAGGCCGAGGCCCAGGCCCGCATCGACGCCGACCTCGTCGCCCAGGTGACCGATCTGCTCGCGCACCACAGCTACGACGGTAGGAGGCTGCTGCCCCGCGACATCGCGATCCTCGTCCGCAGGCGCAGCCGCGCGGACTCCATCGTGCGCTCGCTCGAGACGGCCGGTATCGGCGCCATTTTCCCCGGCAACGAGCCGGTCTTCGCCACCGCCGCGGCCGCCGACTGGCTCACGGTGCTGGCGGCCTGGCTCACGCCCAGCGTGCCCATGGCCCGGGCGGCGGCGCTCACCGGCCTCGTCGGCGTCACCATCGGCGACCTCGCCGCCGACGACGGCAGCCTCACCGCTCGGGTCGCCGACCAGCTGAGGGCCAGCGCCCGGCTGGCGGGCGAGGCGGGCGTCTTCGCTGGCTGGCAGGCGCTGCGGGAACTCGTCGACGCCG
>JAUMWV010000086.1 GCA_030529455.1 Propionibacteriaceae bacterium
ACCTGTGACCTCTGGGTTATGAGCCCAGCGAGCTACCGAGCTGCTCCACCCCGCGTCGGTGCTCAGGCAACTGTACACGACGTTGCGTGCAACACCAAATCGGCGTGGTCCCGGCCTGGCGTCCGGCCGGATGACCCGGCGGGTCAGATGTGGTAGGCATAGTGCATGCCCGCGCTCGCCCTGACCTATCCGATGAGCGAACAGCGCCTCGACAATGGGCTGCGTGTCATCGTCGCACCCGACCCCGGTTCCCCCGGCGCGGCGGTCAACCTCTGGTATCAGGTCGGGTCCGCCGACGAACCGGCCGGACGCACCGGGTTCGCCCACCTCTTCGAGCACCTCATGTTCCAGGGCTCGGCCAATGTCGCCTCGGGTGAGCACTTCGCCCTGCTGGAATCGGCCGGGGCCATCGCGAACGCCACCACCTCGTTCGAGCGCACCAACTACTACGAGACTGTCCCGCCGGGAGCCCTTGAGCTCGCGCTGTGGTTGGAGGCCGACCGGATGCGCTCGCTGTCGGTGACCCAGGCCAACCTGGACGCCCAGCGCGAGGTCGTCAAGGAAGAGAAACGCCAGACCTACGACAACCAGCCCTACGGCGACCTCCTCGAGCTGCTGCTCGGCCAGCATTTCGCCAACGGGTCGTCCTACCGCCACCCCACGATCGGTTCCATGGCCGACCTGGACGCCGCGACCCTCGCTGACGTCACCCAGTTCTTCGCCACCTGGTACCGACCCAACAACGCGATCCTCACCCTGGCCGGGCCGATTGAGCCCGAGGAGGGGTTCCGCCTCGCCGAGCGCTACTTCGGCGACATCCCGCCCCACCCGCTTCCCGAGCGCCGCCGCACCGCCGACTGGCTCCCGGCCAACCGGCTGGAGGTCACCGGCGAGGTCCCCCACGACGTGCTCTACCTGTCCTGGCGCGGGCCACGCATCCCCGACCCCGACTCCGAGACCGCCGACGCGCTGCTCGCGCTGCTCACCGACGGGCTGGCGTCCCGGCTGCACCGCCGCATCATCAAACAGGGTCCCCTGGCCGACAGCGTCGGGTCGTCGAGCATCCCCTTCACCGACACCGGTTCCATCCTCACCATCAGCGCCCGGGTGGACGCAGACCAGTCCCTGGAGGCCGTGGAGGAAGCCATCCTCGCCGAGATCGCCGGGCTGTTCCGCCGTCCCCCGGATGAGGCCGAACTGGACCGGACCCGCGCCCAGCTGGAGCGCCACTACCTCAGCTTCCTCGCCGAGATCGACTCCCGCGCCGACCTGATCTCGGCCACCGCGACCCAGATGGGCGACCCGGCCTGGCTGACCGGCTACCTCGACCGGCTCGCCGCGCTCACCCCCGAACGCATCCTCGCCGCCGCCGAACGCTGGCTCGCCGCGGACCAGGCCAGCACCATGTGCTACCGGAGGGCCACCCCATGAGACCCAGCATCACGCATGCCTCGGCCTGGCGTTTCCCGCTGCCCGAAACCCACCTGCTGGACAGCGGCGTCCGGGTGCTGGCGTTCCACCTGCCCGGCCAGCACGTGGTCGCCGCCGAGCTGGTGCTCGACTGCGGCGTCAACGCCGAACCGGCCCACCTGGAGGGCATCGCCACCATCGCCGCCCGCACCAGCGACGAAGGCACCCTCGACCACCCCGGCAGCGACATCGCCGAGGCGCTGGAGTCCCACGGAGCCGCCGTCCACGCCCACCAGGGCCACTACACCGCCCAGCTGCGGCTGGAGGTGCCGAGCACCCGGCTGCTGACCAGCCTGGGGCTGTTCGCCGAGATCGCCCGCACCCCGCAGCTCGCCGATGCCGACATCGCCCACCAGATCGATATGGCGCTCGCCGACCATGCCGCACGGCTCGCCTCGCCCAGGGGGGCGGCGGGACTGGCGTTCCGCAAGGCGATGTACGCCCCAAGCGACCGGCGCACCCGCCCCGAGGCCGGAATCCCCGAGACGCTCACCTCCATCACCGGCGATGCCGTGCGCGCCTTCCACCGGGAACACTGGGGACCATCCGGTGCCGTGCTGATCCTGGCGGGCGACCTGCCGCCCGGCACCATCGGCTGCGTCTCGGACGCCTTCGACGGATGGGCCGCCCAGCGGCGGCTCCCCGACTCCCCCGCCTCGCTCGCCGAACGCCCCCGCGTGCTGGTCGTCGACCGGCCCCGCGCCGTGCAGGCCGACGTCATCATCGGCTGCCCGGCGGTCAGCCGCCAAGACCCCCGGCTCGCCCCCGCCGTCCTCGCCGGTCAGGCCATGGCGGGCGCCTTCTCTAGCCGCCTCAACCTCGCGCTGCGCGAGGAACGCGGCTACTGCTACGGCATCCACGGCGGCTTCACGCCCGGACGCCACGGCGGGGTGTTCAGCGTCTCGGGCAGCTTCCGGACCGAAGTGGCCAGCGACGCGATCTCGGTGGCACTCTCGCTCCTCGGCCTCACCGAGGCCTTCAGCACCGGCGAGATCGACGCGGCCCGCAACCACCACCTGGGCATCAGCCCACTGGTGAACTCCACCGCCTCCGACATCGCCGACCAGGCGGCGCGCCTAGCCGACGGCCGCGTCGACGTCGGCTACCTGCACCGGCTGGACGACGACATCCTCACCGTGACCCCCGAGACCGCGACCGCGGTGTTCCGGGACCTCGTCCGGCCAGACCGCCTCCACATCGCCGTCACCGGGCCAGCCGACCTGCTGTGCCCCCAGCTGGCGGCGCTGGGGCTGAGCCCCGAGGTGGTCGACCTCGGGGCCACCGCCTAGCCGTTCCGCGGCGCCAGCGTGCCCCGGCCCGCCGGGGCCCTCCCCTACCGGGCATCGCCCGGTGTCAGCCGAGCGCCTTCATCGCCTCAATGACCTTGGCCTTGGCGGCGTTCTGTTTCGCCTGGTAGGTCGCCAGGTCACCGGCCTTCAGCGCCGCATCGGCCTCGCCGAACAAGGCCTCGGCCTCGGCCAGCAGCTGTTTGGCGGCCGGGCTACCACTCGCCGGAGGAGCCGACGGGACCGGTCCCGGCGTTGGCGACGGTGCCGGTGAGGCCGTCGGGCCGGGGGTTGGGACCTGGCCGGGCGTCCCTCCCGGTGGCTGATCGGGGATCGGGTTCTCGCCCGTCGTCGCCCCGGAGTCGCCCTGGAACACCTGGTCGAGGGCCTCCTGCAGCGTCGTGCCGATGCCGACGTGCTCACCGAACCGCACCGCGACGAACCGCAGCGCCGGGTAGGCGCC
>JAUMWV010000030.1:0-23341 GCA_030529455.1 Propionibacteriaceae bacterium
TGGTGGCCGTGGTGGCCGTGGCGGCGGTACCCAAGGTGCGTTTGGCCGCGGCGGTGCCGGTGGCAAGCGCGGACGCAAGTCGAAGAAGCAGCGCAGGCAAGAGTTCGACCAGATGGAGGCGCCCACGATCGGTGGCGTGCGCGTCCGTCAGGGCGACGGGCAGACGGTCCGGCTGCGCCGTGGGGCGTCCCTGACCGACCTGGCGGAGAAGATCGGCGTCGAGGCTGCCTCGCTGGTGCAGGTGCTGTTCCACCTCGGCGAGATGGTGACCGCGACCCAGTCGGTCGCCGATGACACCCTGGAGGTGCTGGGCGCCGAGCTGAACTACAACATCGAGGTCGTCTCGCCCGAAGACGAGGACCGCGAGCTGCTGGAGAGCTTCGACCTGGAGTTCGGTGAGGACGCCGGGGACGAATCCGACCTGGAGGTCCGCCCGCCGGTGGTCACCGTCATGGGTCACGTCGATCACGGCAAGACCAAGCTGCTCGATGCGCTGCGCAAGACCAACGTCGTCGAGGGCGAGGCCGGTGGCATCACCCAGGCGATCGGCGCCTACCAGGTGGAGACGGAGGTCGACGGCGCGCTGCGCAAGATCACCTTCATCGACACCCCGGGTCACGAGGCCTTCACCGCCATGCGTGCCCGCGGCGCCAAGTCGACCGACATCGCGGTGCTCGTGGTCGCCGCCGATGACGGCGTCATGCCCCAGACCATTGAGGCCCTCAACCACGCCCAGGCCGCCGACGTGCCGGTCGTGGTCGCGGTCAACAAGATCGACAAGCCCGCGGCCGACCCGACCAAGGTCCGGGGCCAGCTCATGGACTTCGGCCTGGTGCCCGAGGAGTACGGTGGCACGACCCAGTTCGTGGACGTGTCGGCGCTCAAGGGGCAGGGCCTGGACGCCCTGCTCGAGACCATCGCCTTGACCGCGGACGCCGAGCTGGACCTGCGCGCCAACCCGAACATGCCCGCCCAGGGCGTGGCGATCGAGGCGCACCTCGACAAGGGACGCGGCCCGGTCGCCACCGTGCTCGTCCACCGCGGCACGCTGAAGATCGGCGATTCGATCGTCGCCGGGTCGTCCCATGGCCGGGTCCGCGCCATGATCAACGATCACGGGGAGAACGTGACCGAGGCCGACCCGTCGATGCCGGTGCAGGTGCTCGGCCTGACCTCGGTGCCGGGGGCTGGCGACAACTTCCTGGTTGTCGACGACGACCGGGTGGCCCGCCAGATCGCCGACAAGCGCGAGGCCCGGATGAGGGCGGCGGCCCAGGCCAAGGGTGCCCGCCGCAAGACCCTCGACCAGCTGTTCGAAGAGATCAGCAAGGGCGAGACGCAGGAACTGCTGCTCATCCTCAAGGGCGACGGCGCCGGTTCGGTGGAGGCGCTGGAGGACGCGCTGCTCAAGATCGACGTCGGCGACGAGGTCAGCCTGCGGGTCATCGACCGGGGTGTCGGCGCGATCACCGAGACCAACGTCAGCCTCGCCGCGGCGTCCAAGGCCGTCATCATCGGCTTCAACGTCCGCCCGACCGCCCACGCCGCCCAGCTGGCCGACCGGGAGAACGTCGACATCCGCTACTACTCGGTCATCTACTCCGCGATCGAGGAGATCGAGGCGGCGCTCAAGGGCATGCTCAAGCCGATCTTCAAGGAAGAGACGCGGGGCCGGGCCGAGATCCGCGAGATCTTCAGGTCGAGCAAGTTCGGCAACATCGCTGGCTGCATGGTCGTCGACGGTTCGATCCGGCGCAACCAGAAGGCCCGTCTGCTGCGCGATGGGGTCGTGGTCACCGAAACCTCCATCGCGTCGCTGCGCCGCGAGAAGGACGATGTCACCGAGGTCCGCGAGGGCTACGAATGTGGCCTCACGCTCGGGCACTTCAACGACATCAAGATCGGCGACATCGTCGAGACCTACGAGATGGTCGAGATCGCCCGCTCCTAAGGAGGACACATGGCTAACCCCCGCAACGCGAAGCTCGCCGACCAGATCAAGGTCATCTTGGCCCAGACGCTGGAGCGGCGCGTCAAGGACCCCCGGCTGGGGTTCGTGACGCTCACCGATGTGCGGCTGACCGGTGACAACCGGGAGGCGACGGTGTTCTACACCGTGCTGGGCGACGACGCGGCCCGCGCCGGGTCGGCGGCGGCGCTGGAATCGGCCAAGGGCATGCTGCGTTCCACAGTCGGCAAGGACCTCGGCATGAAGTTCACCCCGACGTTGGACTTCGTGTTGGACGCGACCGAAGACTCGGCACGCCACATCGAGGATCTGCTGGCCCAGGCTCAGGCCGAGGACGCTGCCGTGGCACGGCGGCGCCTCGGCGCGAGCTACGCCGGGGACGCCGACCCCTACAAGAAGCCGTCCGAGTCGCCGGAGTGAACGCCACCGCCTCGGGCGTGATCGTGGTCGACAAGCCGGCGGGCTGGACCTCCCATCAAGTGGTGGGGCGCGTCCGTCGGCTGGTCGGGACGCGGAAGGTGGGCCACGCCGGGACCCTCGACCCGATGGCGACCGGGGTGCTGATCCTCGGGGTCAACCGCGCGACGCGGCTGCTGGGCCACCTGGCCCTCCACGACAAGCGCTACCTGGCGACCATCCGGCTCGGGCAGGCGACGACCACCGACGACGCCGAGGGCGAGGTCGTCGCGCAAGCCGACGCGTCCCACGTCACCGAGGAGCAGGTGCGCGCGCAGCTGGCCAGGCTGACCGGCAACATCATGCAGCGGCCCAGCTCGGTGTCGGCGATCAAGGTCGGCGGGAAACGCGCCTACGCCCGGGTCCGGGCCGGTGAACAGGTCGATCTGCCCGCCCGCGCCGTGACCGTGACCAGGTTCGACCTGCTCACGCTCGGGCCCGCGCCTGCCCATGGTGGCGGGGAATCGCCACTCGCCGACGCTGGGGGAGAGGCCCCCCATGGCGGGCTGGTCGACCTGGATGTGGACGTCGAGTGTTCCTCTGGCACCTATGTGCGGGCGCTGGCCCGGGACCTGGGTGCCGCGCTCGGCGTGGGCGGGCACCTCACGATGCTGCGCCGCACCCGGATCGGGCGCTACCCGCTCGACCTGGCTCAGCCCATCGATCAGGAGGCGCCACCGCTCATGACGATGGCCGATGCCGCCCGGCTGAGTTTCCCCTGCGTCGAGGTGAGCGCCAGCCAGGCCACCGAGATCGGTTACGGGAGGGCGCTGCCGCTGCCGGTCCCGGCAGACCCCACCGGCATGATCGGCCCAGACGGCGACCTGCTCGCGCTCTACCGGCCCGACGGTGAGGGGTCGCGTCCCGTCGCGGTCTTGGTCTGAGCCGCCAGTTCCCGGACGCGCCACCCCAGCACCGCGACCGAATCCGGCATGAGGTGCCACGACGGGTCGTGCAGCCGGGCGGCCACCTCGGCCAGCGGGACCCACCGCAGCGTCTCGACCTCCTCCGGCTGGGCGCGCACCGGCCCGTCCCAACGGACCTCGTAGCAGAAGGCCACGTAGCGGGTGTGCTCGTCGGCGTAGGGACGAGGCGGCCCGAGCCGTTCTAGCACGGCCCCGGTGATCCCCACCTCCTCGGCCAGTTCCCGCCGGGCCGATGCCAGCGGGTCCTCACCCGCCTGCAGGACGCCCCCGACCGCGAAGTCGTGGCGTCCGGGGTAGACGTCCTTGGAGAGGGTGCGCCGGTGCACGAGCACCTCGGCGCGGGAGTTGAGCACGAGGATCGCGGTGGCCCCGTGCCACAGGTTGCGGGCACGCACCTCGTGGCGCGGCGCGGCGCCGGTGACCTCGCCGGAGGGGGAGAACAGCGCGACGGTCTCGCCGGTCACGAATCCAGCCGCAACACGGTGTAGGCGGTGCGAATGTGGTCCTCCATGACGCTGGCGGCGAGCTCGGGCTGCCGGGCGGCGATCGCGTCGTAGATCTGGTGGTGCTGGCGGCACAGGTCGAGGCGCAGCTTCTGCCAGTCCGTCATCGCCTCCGAGGCGACCCGGATCGGGTCGCGCAGCGCCTCCCGGATCGCCGCGGTGAGGTTGCCGATGAAGGGGTTGCGGGCGGCCACGGCGATCTCGACGTGGAAGTCCGTGTCGAGGGCGTTGAAGGCATCCAGGTCGGTGGTGTCGTCCATCGCCAGCAGCATGCGTTCCATGCTGCGCAGCGTGGCGGGCTCCCAGTGCCGGGCGGCGAGGGCCGCGGTGCTGCGTTCCAGCGCGATCCGGGTCTCGGTGAGGTCCGACAGCGAGGTGGAGGCCAGCGCGAGGTGCAGCCGGAACAGCCGTCCCAGGGCCTTGGTCTGACCGGCGGTGGTGCGGGTGCCGCGTCCCGGTCCCGGCTGTGACTCGAGGATGCCTTGGGCTTGCAGGACGCGGATCGCCTCCCGGACCGCTCCCCGGCTGACCCCTAGACGGACGGCGAGGTCCCGCTCGGGCGGCAGCTGGGCACCGACGCGCAACGACCCGTCCAGCAGGGAGTTCTCAATGTAATCGAGCGCGATCTGGTGCGCCTTGCGCTCGCCCTCGGCTTTCATGCTCCTATTGTGGCATCGCGAGGTGACCGGTATCGCCTCCTGGCGGGTATCCACCTCCGACGGGTGCCCCGGCGCTGCCTCGTCGTCCTAACGCGGGAGGGCCGGGCCGCTGACCGGAGCCGATGACGAGGATGCTACTTAGGTAAGGCAGTGCTAAGCTCACCCTGTCGCTGGCCAGAGAACCCGGTGGGAGTCCGGGACTGACGCGCAACGGTGAGGCAGCTCAGCCAAGTCCGACCGCTGGCCGCGACGGCTTGATCCGGCCGCGCGCAACGGCCCAGCACGGAAAGCAGCACGGGAGATGACGACCTTTCGGAGGCCAGGACGCAGGGCGCCCCGGTTGCTGCTGCTTGCCGTCCTGCTCGTCTTCACCCCGGCCCTGACGGTGACGATCGGGGCCGCCTCGGTCCCGCTGTCGGACGTGGTCGGGGTGCTCGCCAGCCACGTTCCGGGGCTGGACGTCACGATCACCTGGGATCAGACCACCGACGCGATCGTGTGGGAGAACCGGGTGCCGCGAATCCTCAGCGGGGTCGCGATCGCGGCGATCCTCGCGGTGTCCGGGGTGGTGCTGCAGGCCGTGGTCCGCAACTCCCTGGCCGAACCCTACGTGCTCGGGGTGAGCTCGGGTGCATCCTCGGGCGCCGCTGCGGCGATGATCCTGGTGGGGACCACCTCGGCTGGGGCCGTCGGGCTGCTCGCCTTCGCTGGTTCCCTGCTGGCCACCATGCTCGTGCTGGCGGTGGCGGGGCGCAGCCAGGCGCCGCTCCAGCTGATTCTGGCCGGGCTCGGCGTCGGCTTCGGTTTCCAGGCCATCACCAACCTGATCGTGTTCTCCTCCGACAGCCCCGAAACCTCGCGTTCGGTGATGTTCTGGGCGCTGGGTTCGCTGGCCAGGGTCAACTGGGATGCGGTGCCCCTGGTGTCGGCGGTGGCGGTGGCCCTGGTTGCGCTGATGGCGCTGTGTGGCCCGATCATGGACGCGCTGGCCAGCGGCGACCGGACGGCGCAGGCCGTCGGGATCGAGCCGGGACGGGCCCGGGTGCTGTTGCTGATCCCGGTCTCGGCCGCCGTGGCGGTCGCCGTCGCGACCGCTGGCGGGATCGGTTTCGTCGGGCTCATCATCCCCCACCTGGTGCGTTCGTTCATCGGCCCCTCGCACCGCTGGCTGGTGATCGGTTCGGCCCTGGCCGGGGGGTTGTTCCTGGTGTGGGCCGACGCCTTCGCCCGCATCGCCTTCGCCCCGGCGGAGATCCCGATCGGGGTCGTCACGGGGCTCGTCGGCGCACCGTGGCTCGTCCTGCTGGTGAGGCACCAGCGATCCAGCTAGTGATCCGTCAGAGAAAGGAAAACATGAAGAAGATCATCGGGCTGGCGGCGGCCGCCGCCCTCGCCCTCGCCGGATGTGGAACCTCGGCAGCCGAGCGTGCGGCACAAAGCGCCAGCGCCGCCCCCGCGGCTTCCAGCGCGGCCGCCAGCGCGGCCTATCCCGTCGAGGTGGACAGCTGCGGCAAGAAGCTGACCTTCAACGCGGCGCCGAAGACCGTGCTGAACCTCGGTGGAACGGGCCTGCCGAACCTGCATGCCCTGGGCGTGGTCGACCAGATCAAGTTCCGTGCCGGGAACAAGAACTTCGGCGAGACGCAGAAGGAACTGCAGGCGAAGTACGACGCTATCCCCGTGCTGGACTCCTCCGAACTGGAGACCGGCGGCGCCCGGGTGTCGACCGAGACGGTGCTCGCCGCGAAGGTGGACCTCGTGATCGGCTACGACACCGGCGTGGATCGGGAACAGCTCAAGAAGGCGGGCGTCCAGGTCTATTCGCCCGCGGCGTTCTGCCCTGACTATTCGGTGGAGAAGGCCACGTTCTCGCTGATCGACACCGAGATCACCAACCTGGCCAAGATCTTCGGCGTGTCCGACCGGGCCACGACCGTGATCGGGGAGCAGCAGAAGAAGATCGCCGCGCTGAAGTCGGCCGGGGTTCCGGCGGGCACGACCGCGGCGGCGCTCTACATCACCCCCGGCGACACCAAGTTCTACGCCTACGGCACCTCGTCGATGGTGCAGCCGATCTTCGAGGCCAATCAGCTGAAGAACACCTATGACGACAACACCAAGAGGGTCTTCGACGCCTCCATGGAGGATCTGCTGAAGCGCAACCCGGAGTGGATCGTCCTGCTGTCCGCCGAGGCCGGGGAGGCCGAGACCCTGAACGCCTTCAAGGGCTTCAACGGTGCCGCCACACTGCAGGCGATGACCAAGAACCAGGTCGTGGTCCTGCCCTTCGCGCTGACCGACCCGCCCAGCCCCCTGTGGGTGCAGGGCGGGGTGAGCCGGGCGGATAAGATCGCCCCTAAGTGATCTCGGCCCAGCAGCTCAGCATCCGCCGCGGCGGCCGGATCGTCCTGTCTGGGGTCGATCTGGTCGCCGGGCCCGGTGAGGTCGTCGGGGTCGTCGGGCCGAACGGTTCCGGCAAGACGTCGCTGCTGCTCGCGCTCAGCCGGGCGCTGCGCGCGAGCCAGGGCAGCGTCGTCGTCGACGAGCACGACATCAAGGACCTGTCCAGGCGAGAGATCGCCCAGCGGATCGCGGTCGTGGCCCAGGACAACGAGACGGTGTTGCCGCTGACGGTTCACGATGCGGTCAACCTTGGTCGCCTGTCCAGCCGCTCGCTGTTCACCTATGGCGACTCGTCGGACCGGCGGCTGGTTGCCGACGCCCTGCGGCGGGTCCAGGCGACGCACCTGACCGACCGGCTCATCACCGAGCTGTCCGGGGGTGAACGCCAGCGGGTGCTGGTGGCCCGCGCGATCGCTCAGCAGGCGACGCACCTGCTGCTCGACGAACCGACGAACCACCTGGACCTGAGGCACCAGTTCGCGCTGCTGTCCCTGGTCACGGAGCTGGGCTGCACCGTGGTCATGGTGTTGCACGACCTGAACCTCGCGGCCAGGTACTGCGAACGGGTGCTCCTCATCGACGAGGGACGCCCGGTGGCCAGCGGGCCGCCGGAGGAGGTGCTGGTCCCGGACGTGCTGGAACCGGTGTACCACCTGGCCGTATCCCGGCACCAGCACCAGGGCAGGCCCCACCTGATCTTCACCCCCAGGATTGAACAGGAGATACCCACGTGACCCCCGACGAGTTACTCGCCACCTGGCACGCCCAGCAGACGGCGTTCATCGAGTTCCGGGACCTGCGGACCCGCGCGATGCTGGACGTGATCGCGGCGCTCAGCCCGCAGGCCCGGCCGCATGTGCTGGACCTGGGTTGCGGGCCCGGGAGCCTGGCCGCGGCGGTCGCCGACCGCTTCCCGCAGGCGACGGTGGTCGGGGTGGACCGCGACCCCATCCTGCTGCGCCTGGCTGAGGAGACCAACACCCACGGCGCCCGGGTGCGGTACGTGGACGCCGACCTCACCGACCCGTCGTGGGTGAATGAGCTGGGGCCGGACCGCTTCGACGCGGTGGTCAGCGCCACCGCGCTGCACTGGCTGGACCCCGACCAGCTCGCCCGGCTGTACCTGTCCCTGCCGCCGGTCCTGAACTCGGGCGCGGTGTTCCTCAACGCCGATCACCTGTACTTCGACGGGGTCACCCATTACTTCTTGCACGAGCTGAGCGAGAACTACCGCGAGTCCTTCCGGGTGGACCAGGTCGAGTCCGGCGCGATGACCTGGGAGCGCTGGTGGGACGAGGCCCGCGCCATGCCGGGCTGGGAACAGGAAGCGGCCTTGTGGCATCAGCGCTGGGAGCACAAGACCACGACCACGAAGGTGGATCTCGAGTTCCATCTCAGCCTGCTGAGAGCGGCGGGTTTCGTCGAGACGAGCCAAATCTTCCAGTGGTTCGACGACCGGGTGGTGTTCGCCCGGATGCCCTAGCCGGTCTGGCCCCACGGGGCAACGATGAGCGTTTCGGCTGCGCCGCAGGAGGCCTAGTCGCCAGAGTTTGAAAGTCATTTCCCGACCTACTGGACAACTCACCGAGGAATGGTTGTACCATTCGGGTAAGTACTGACAATGCCCTTCCAGAACGATGGAGTTCACGATGTTTCATCCCGACATCGCCCCTTTGGGGAGCTTGATGTGGTCTGCGCTCGTCGCACTACTGCCACTGATCGTCATGTTTGTCACGCTTGGCGGGCTCAAGTGGAAGGCTCACTGGGCCGGGCTGGCCTCGCTCGGCACAGCGATGCTCGTCGCGGTGTTCGCCTTCAAAATGCCGGTCAACCTCACCTTCCTCGCCGCTACCCAGGGCGCGGTCTTCGGTTTGTTCCCGATCACCTGGATCGTGCTGACGGCTATCTGGCTCTACCAGGTGACCGTTGTCAGCGGCCGGTTTGAGGACCTCCGGGCCACCTTCGGCCTGATTTCGGACGACCCGCGGGTGCTGGCGATCCTGATCGCCTTCTGCTTCGGCGGCCTCATGGAGGCTCTCGCCGGCTTCGGCGCTCCGGTCGCTATCACCGGCGTCATGCTCATGGCGGTGGGCTTCTCCGCGCTGCGCGCCGCCATGGTCGTGCTGCTGGCCAACACCGCCCCGGTCGCCTTCGGCGCGATCGCCATCCCGATCATCACCGCCGGTAACCTCACCGGCATCAACTACCACACCATCGGCGCCTACGTCGGCCACCAGACCCCGGTGCTCGCGCTGTTCGTCCCCTGCCTGCTGGTGCTGCTCGCCGATGGCAAGCGCGGCCTCAAGGAGACCTGGCCGGTGGCCCTCGTCATGGGCGTCGCCTTCGCCGTGGCGCAGTGGATCTCGGCCACCTATATCTCGGTTGAGCTGACCGACGTCATCGCCTCCCTGATCGGTCTCGCCGCCGGCGTGGTGTTCCTGCGCTTCTGGCAGCCGAAGGGCGGCGAAGAGGCCCTGGAGCGGCTGCACGCCGAGCGCGCGCAGGAGAAGACCACGGTCGTCGAGGCGCACGTCCCGGGCGCGACCGAGAAGCTGTCGGGCGCACGCATCTTCATGGCGCTGTTCCCCTACCTGCTGGTCATCGTGATCTTCTCCGTGGCCAAGCTGGTGCCCTTCGTCAGCAAGTGGCTGCTGTCGACCGACCTCAAGATCCACTGGCCCGGCCTCTACGGCAATCTAGTCATCAACGCCGAGGGTGAGGCCTCCAAGTCGGCGATCTACACCTTCTCCTGGCTGTCGGGCCCCGGCACGCTGCTGGTCTTCACCGCGATCATCGTGGCGATCGTGTACCGCGTGAGCGTCAAGGATTTCTTCAGCGAACTCACCCAGACCATCTACAAGATGCGCTGGTCCTTCCTCACCATCGCTTCGGTGCTCGCGCTGGCCTACGTCATGAACATGTCGGGCCAGACCATCACCATCGGCACCTGGATCGCTGGCGTCGGCGCGACGTTCGCCTTCTTCAGCCCGATCCTCGGCTGGATCGGCACCGCGGTCACGGGTTCGGACACCTCGGCCAACGCGCTGTTCGCGACGCTGCAGCAGACCACGGCGAACGAGATCAAACTCGACCCGACGCTGCTGGTGGCGGCCAACACCTCCGGTGGCGTGGTCGGCAAGATGATCAGCCCGCAGAACCTGGCGATCGCCTGCTCCGCGGTCGGCCTCATGGGCGCCGAGTCCCAGATCTTCCGCAAGGTGGTCTGGTGGAGCATCGGCCTGCTGGTCGTTCTGTGCCTGCTGATCGGTCTTCAGTCGACTTCCGTCCTAAGCTGGATGCTCCCAGCTCACAGCTAAGGAGTCATCATGGCACCCGGAACTGGAAAGAGGGTGGCGCTGTTTGCCACCTGTATCAACGACACGATGTTCCCCGGAACGCCCAAGGCGGTCGTCAAGGTGCTGGAGCGCCTGGGCTGCACCGTCGAGTTCCCCAGGGATCAGACCTGCTGCGGGCAGATGCTCACCAACACCGGATACTTCAAGCAGGCTCTGCCCACGGTCAAGAACTACGTCCGGGCGTTCGGCGACTACGACTACATCGTCGGGCCCTCGGGCTCGTGCATCGGGGCGGTCCGCCACCAGCACCCGATGCTCGCCGAACACGCGGGGGACGCCAAACTCAAGGCCGAGTCCGAGGAACTGGTGAAGCGCACCTACGACTTCACCGAGTTCCTGGTGGACGTGTTGGGCGTGACCGATGTGGGGGCCTACTTCCCGCATCGGGTCACCTACCACCCGACCTGTCACTCGGTCCGGGTCGCCCACGTCGGCGACCGCCCGACCCGGCTGCTGCAAGCCGTGCGCGGCATCGACCTGGTGGCGCTGCCCGGAGCCGAGCAGTGCTGCGGCTTCGGCGGCACCTTCTCGGTCAAGAACCCGGACGTGTCCGTGGCGATGGGGGCTGACAAGGCCCGCCACGTCATGGAAACCGGAGCCGAGTTCCTGGTCACCGGCGACAACGCGTGCCTCATGCACATCGGCGGTTTGCTGCACCGGATGAACTCCGGGGTCAAAACCATCCACCTAGCCGAGATCCTCGCCCGCACGGAAGGAGACGCGGCATGACCGTCACGGCTACCAGACAGCGCCTCACGCCGGCGCCCCCGTCCGGCACCTACCTCGGGATGCCCGCCTTCCCGAAGGCCGCCAAGCAGGCGCTGCAGAACGAGCAGATGCGCAAGAACCTGCGCCACGCCACCACGACCATCCGGGCCAAGCGCGCGACCCGCGCGTCCGAGGTTCGGAACTGGGAGGAGCTGCGCACTGCCGGAGAGCAGATCAAGAACCGCCTCGGACGCCACCTGGACCACTACCTGGTGCAGGCCGAGGAGGCCATGACCAAGGCCGGGATCACGGTCCACTGGGCCAGGGACGCAGCGGAAGCCAACCGCATCGTCATCGACATCGCCCGTTCCAAGGGCACCAAAGAGGTCGTGAAGATCAAGTCGATGGCCACTCAGGAAATTGACTTGAACGAGGCCCTCGAAGAGGCCGGGATCGCCGCCTGGGAGACCGACCTCGCCGAGCTGATCGTCCAGTTGGGCCACGACCGGCCGAGCCACATCCTGGTCCCGGCGATCCACCGCAACCGTTCCGAGGTGCGGGAGATCTTCAAACAGGAGATGGGGCTGTGGGGCACCCCGGCGCCCGAGGGCGTCAGCGACGACCCGCCGGAGCTGGCGGGCGCGGCGCGCGTCCACCTGCGCGAGAAGTTCCTGCGGGCCAAGGTCGCGGTCTCCGGCGGCAACTTCATCGTCGCCGAGACCGGTTCGCTGGTGATCGTGGAGTCCGAGGGCAACGGCCGCATGTGCCTGACGCTGCCCGAGACGCTGATCTCGGTCGTCGGTATCGAGAAGCTGGTGCCGACGTTCGAGGACCTGGAGGTCTTCCTCCGGCTGCTGCCGCGCAGCTCCACCGGCGAGCGGATGAACCCGTACACCTCGGTGTGGACTGGGGTCACCCCGGGAGACGGCCCGCAGGACCTGCACGTCATCCTGCTGGACAATGGGCGCACCAATGTCCTGGCCGACCCGTTCGGCCGTGAGGCGTTGCGCTGCATCCGCTGCTCGGCCTGCATGAACGTGTGCCCGGTCTACGAACGCGTCGGCGGCCACGCCTACGGTTCGGTCTATCCGGGCCCGATCGGCGCGATCCTGACCCCGCAGCTGCGGGGACTGGACAGCAAGGTCGACAAGTCGCTGCCATTCGCGTCCAGCCTGTGCGGGGCGTGCAACGAGGTGTGTCCGGTCAAGATCCCGATCGCCGACCTGCTGGTGCACATGCGCAATAAGGCCGTGCAGAAGAAGACCCAGCACCGCCCGACGATCGAGTCGCTGATCTTCGTGGTGGTCGGCTGGATCATGGCTAGGGGCAGGAACCTGGCGTTCGTCCAGTGGTTCGCTCGGCTGGCCGGGCGGATGTTCAGGAAACGCAGCCACTTCGGGCCCATGCCGTATCCGGCGTCCATGTGGACCAGGGCCCGCGACCTGCCAGTGCCACCCAGCCAGAGTTTCCGCAAGTGGTGGGATGAACGGGAGGCAGCCAAATGAGCGCCCGTGAGGAGATCCTGGCCCGCATCCGTGCGGCGACCAAGGACGTGACCGAGAAGGATCCGGTCAAGGACGTTCCGGTGGAATGGGCCTACAACCAGCCCACCCCACTCGATGACGTGCTGGAGACCTTCGTCGAGAACATCATCGACTACAAGGCGAAGATCGTCCGCACGCCCCCCGAGGGCACGGGCAAGGCGATCGTGGCGGCGCTGACCGAGCTTGGCGCCCGCACCGTGGTCGTCCCCAGCGGCGCGCCGGCGGTGTGGGTCAGCGCGCTGACCGAGGGCGGCATGGAGATCGTGCGGGACGAGCCGCAGCAGCTCACGCACGCCCAGCTCAACGACATCGATGCCGTGCTGACGGGCTCGGGGGTGTCGATCGCCGAGACCGGCACCATCTGCCTGGACCACCGCGACGATCAGGGCCGCCGGGCGCTGACCCTGGTCCCGGACCGCCACGTGTGCGTGGTGCGGGCCCAGACGGTGGTCTCGGATGTTCCCGAGGCGATCACCCGGCTCAAGGGAGCCGTCCTGGAGGGCCGTCCGCTGACCTGGATCAGTGGCGGCTCGGCGACCAGCGACATCGAGCTGAGCCGCGTCGAGGGAGTGCACGGACCGCGCAAGCTGTTCGTGATTCTCGAAGAGGACTAGACAGACGTCTTTTCCCAGCAGGGCCGACCGGTGATCCCACGGTCGGCCCTGCGCCTTGTCTGGGTGGCGCCCGCCGCGTACCTGGGCGGTGCTCAGGGCAGGCCCAGCGCCCGCCCCAGGGCGACCGCGACGACCCCGGCCAGGACCACCACGATGAAGGGGGCGCGCAGCCGCAGCGCGACGGCGGCGGCGACGACCGCCAGCAGCCGCGCGTCCAGGACGAGGCGGTCTTTGCTGGTCACCGCGCTGACGCTGACCAGGGCGCCGAGGAGCCCGATGGTGGTCGCGGCCATCACGGCGAGGAAACGCTGCCGTTCCAGCAGCTCCGCGGGCAGCAGGTAGCCGAGGAGTTTGGTGCCGAACGCGATCGCGCAGGCCAGGATCACCCACCACATCATCGGCTGTGCCACCACCCCATCGCGGCCGACAGCGCGGCGGCGAGCAGGATCGGCGTGCCGATCGGCAGCCAGGGTGTCGCCAGCGCCGCCGCGACCGCCGCGGCGCCCGCGGTGGCGATGGCGTCTCGGTTGCGCAGCCGGGGCCACAGCAGGCCGAGGAATGCCGCGACGGCGGCGCCGTCCAGGCCCCAGCGGTGGGGGTCGAGCTGGCTGGTGGTGAGTGCGCCCACCAGGGTCATCAGGTTCCAGCACACGAACACGCCCCAGCCGGTCAGCCAGAACCCGCGGGCCCGCGCCACCGGGTCGTCCTGGGTGAGGCAGACGGCGACGGATTCGTCGATCGAGATGTGGGCCGCCGCCAGCCTCCGCCACCCGCGGGGCCTGAGCTCGGCGTTCATCTGGGCGCCATAGATCGCGTTGCGCACCCCCATGAGGGAGGCCGCCGCCACGGCGGTCCAGCCTCCGCCAGCGATGGAGGCAGCGAAGGCGAACTGTGATCCGCCGGTGAACATCGCCAGGCTCAGCAGCTGGGTCTGCCAGACGTCAAGGCCCGCGGCGACCGCCAGCGCACCGAAGGAGATGCCGTAGAGGCCGGTCGCGACCGAGACCGATAGTCCCATTCTCGTGAGGGGAGACATCACCGGCGTGAGCCTACCCCAGGGCCCGGCACCCTCCCGCGGGGGCACGAGGAGCGGACGCCCCGCGGTCGGCCCGCCGCCCGGATGAGCGGGACGCGCGAACCCGCGCCCGGATCGCATAGTCTTGGGCCGTGTCAACGAATGGCGTGGTAGTGATCGGCACCTTCGACGGCGTGCACCTGGGCCACCAGGCCGTGCTCCGCAGGGCCAGGGAACTGGAGCCGGGACCGCTGACGGCTGTCACGTTCTGGCCGCACCCGCTCAGCGTAGTAGCACCGGAGCGTGCCCCCCGGCTGCTGTGCGACCTGCACGCCAGGATCAGCCTGCTGAAGGAGGCCGGGGCCACCGAGGTCCGCGTGGTGCGGTTCCGCCCCGAGGTGTCCCGCTGGAGCCCCGAGGAGTTCATCAGCCGCATCATCGATCCGCTGCAGCCGCGCCGCGTCGTGGTGGGGGACAACTTCCGGTTCGGCCACGGCGCCAGCGGGGACGTCGGCACGCTGCGCGGCCTGGCGGCCGGGCGCTTCGAGGTGACGCACCTGGAACTGAAACAGGTCAACCGGGCGACCACCTCGTCCACCCTGATCCGGGAGGCGCTGGCCGAGGGGGACGTGCGCCGGGCGGCCCAGCACCTGGGGCGAGACTTCCGGTTCAGTGGCGTCGTGGTGCTCGGGGACCAGCGCGGCCGGGAACTGGGCTTCCCCACGGCGAACCTCATCGTCCCCGACGAGCTGGCGGTGCCGGCGGACGCGGTCTACGTCGGCTACCTGACCAGGCTGGACCAGCCGGACGCCGGGCGCCTGCCCGCGGCGATCTCGGTCGGCTCGAACCCGACCTTCGGCGGCCGCGAGCGCCGCGTCGAGGTACACGTACTCGACCGGACGGATCTGGAGCTCTATGGGGCCGAGGTTGCGGTCGATTTCGTGGCGCGGCTGCGGGGACAGATCAAGTACTCCCACACCGAGGCGCTCATCGAACAGATGCGCGCCGATGTCGCCCAGTCGCGCCGCCTGCTGGCGCTCCGCTAAGCGCCGATCCTGCGATTCGCCCCGCGGTGGCGATCTTTGGTAGTCTTCTCCGGTTGCCGTTTGATCGGCCGCGGCCTCGTAAGAGCTTCACCTGCATCCCGCACCCGAAGCGCCGCGCAACGAGTAGAGAGGACAGTGTCATGGATGCTGCCACCAAGAAGCAGATCATCGAAGAGTACGCCACCGCGCCTGGAGACACTGGCTCTCCCGACGTGCAGATCGCGCTGCTGACCAAGCGCATCTCGCACCTCACCGAGCACCTGAAGGCGCACAAGGGCGACCATCACAGTCGCCGCGGCCTCATGCTCCTCGTGGGCCAGCGCCGCCGCCTGCTGAACTACGTGGCCAAGAAGGACATCGAGCACTACCGCGAGCTCATCGCTCGTCTCGGACTGCGCCGGTGACCTTGCCGGATGCGAGATCTGCCCAGCCCCCGGCCGGGCAGATTTCGTGCATCTGGGCGTAGACTGACGCTCGGACACAACTGAACATTCAAGAACCAACGCGGGAGTTCGCCTTACCGGCTGATCTAAGTCTGGTCCTCGGTAGTGGCTTTCGGGACGCAAGCGCCCGTGGGCCTCGATCGAAGACCGGCTGGACGGTTGGCAGCCAACTCGGGTTGCCAGGGCGCCACCAGGCGCCTGGGTGCGGTGAACCCCGCACAACAGAAAGTGAGTCCACGTGGACGACCTCCAGTACACCGAAGCCGTGATCGACAACGGCTCATACGGCAAGCATGTCATCCGGTTCGAATCGGGTCTGCTCGCCAAGCAGGCCGACGGTTCCGCCGCGGTCTACCTCGACGACGACACCATGCTGCTCAGCGCCACGACCGCGCAGAAGACGCCGCGCGAGGCCATCGACTTCTTCCCGCTGACCGTCGACGTGGAAGAGCGCATGTACGCCGCGGGCCGCATCCCCGGCTCCTTCTTCCGCCGCGAGGGACGTCCGGGTGAGGGTGCCATCCTGGCGTCCCGGCTGATCGACCGCCCGCTGCGTCCCGCCTTCGTC
This sequence comes from Propionibacteriaceae bacterium, assembly GCA_030529455.1. GTDB lineage: Bacteria > Actinomycetota > Actinomycetes > Propionibacteriales > Propionibacteriaceae > JAUMWV01. Next base: position 16,211 of record JAUMWV010000030.1, read on the forward strand.
AAGGGGCTGCGCAACGAGGTGCAGGTCATCGTGACGGTGCTCGCGCTCAACCCGCGGGTTTACTACGACGTGCTGGCGATCAACGCCGCGTCCATGTCCACCCAGCTCGCCGGGCTGCCGTTCTCTGGCCCGATCGGTGGCGTCCGCGTCGCCCTCATCGGCGACCAGTGGGTCGGCTTCCCGACCGTCAAGCAGATGGCGGACGCGACCTTCCAGATGGTCGTCGCGGGCCGGGTGCTCGCCGACGGTGACGTCGCAATCATGATGGTCGAGGCGGGCGGCACCGACGCCACCTGGGACCTGGTCCGCGCGGGCCGCACCGCCCCGACCGAAGAGGTCGTCGGCGCCGGCCTGGACGCCGCCAAGCCCTTCATCAAGGCCCTGTGCGAGGCCCAGGCCGAGCTCGCGGCCAAGCTGCCGAAGGAGACCTATCCCTTCCCCGTGTTCCTCGACTACGAGGACGACGTGTACGCCGCGGTCGAGGAGCTGGCCGCCGCCCGGGTGGCCGAGGCCATGCAGATCCCCGGCAAGCAGGACCGCGACGACGCCACGCACGCGATCCGTCAGGACGTCGCCGAGCAGCTGGCTGAGCGTTTCGAGGGACGCGAGAACGAGGTTTCGGCGGCGCTGAAGTCGCTCACCAAGAAGATCGTGCGCCGCCGTACCCTCACCGAGGGTGTGCGGATCGACGGCCGCGGCCCCCGCGACATCCGGACGCTCAGCGCCGAGGTGGCCGTGGTGCCCCGCGTCCACGGGTCGGCGCTGTTCCAGCGCGGCGAGACCCAGATCATGGGCGTCTCGACGCTCAACATGCTCGACATGGAGCAGAAGATCGACACGCTGAGCCCCGAGAGCACCAAGCGCTACATGCACAACTACAACTTCCCGCCGTACTCCACCGGCGAGACCGGCCGGGTGGGTTCGCCCAAGCGGCGCGAGGTTGGGCACGGTGCGCTGGCCGAGCGGGCGCTGATCCCGGTGCTGCCGCCGCGGGAGGAGTTCCCCTACGCCATCCGGCAGGTGTCGGAGGCGCTGGGCTCCAACGGCTCGACCTCCATGGGGTCGGTGTGCGCCTCGACGCTGTCGCTGCTGAACGCGGGCGTGCCGCTGCGGGCGTCCGTGGCCGGTATCGCCATGGGCCTCATGAGCGAGGAGATCGACGGGGAGACCAAGTACGTGGCGCTGACCGACATCCTGGGCGCCGAGGACGCCCTCGGCGACATGGACTTCAAGGTCGCGGGCACCCGTGACTTCGTCACCGCGCTGCAGCTCGACACCAAGCTCAACGGGATTCCCGCGGTGGAGCTGCAGAAGGCGCTGCTGCAGGCCCGCGACGCGCGCCACACCCTGCTCGACGTGATGGCCGAGGCCATCGACTCGCCGGACGAGATGAGCCCATTCGCGCCGCGGATCATCACCATCAAGATCCCGGTGGACAAGATCGGTGAGGTGATCGGCCCCAAGGGCAAGGTCATCAACCAGATCCAGGATGACACCGGCGCGAACATCGCGATCGAGGACGACGGCACGATCTACATCGGCGCCGAGACCGGGGAATCGGCCGAGGCCGCGCGGGCCGCGATCACCGCGATCGCGAACCCGACCATGCCGGAGAAGGGCGAACGCTACCTCGGCACCGTCGTCAAGCTGACCACCTTCGGCGCCTTCGTGTCTCTGCTGCCCGGCAAGGACGGCCTGCTGCACATCAGCAAGCTGCGCCCGCTGGCCGGTGGCAGCCGGGTCGAGAAGGTCGAGGACGTGCTCAGCGTCGGGCAGAAGCTGCAGGTCGAGATCAACGAGATCGACGACAAGGGCAAGCTGAGCCTGATCCCCGTCATCGATGAGGGCAAGTCCGAGGACTGAGCCCCGCCAGGATCGGCCCGCCGGATCGCCCCGGCGGGCCGTTTCGTGTCAGGACCCGTAGTCGCTCAGCACCGCGAGCACGGCCTCGCCGTAGCCTCCGCCGAACAGGATCGCGTGCACGAGCAGGGGAGGCAGCTGGTACCAGCGGACGCGGGACGCCCAGCCCTCGGCCAGCGGGAAGGCCTCGTGGTAGGCGGCGAAGGCCTCGGCTCCGAAGCCGCCGAACAGCCGCATCATCGCTAGGTCGTATTCACGGTGCCCCCAGTGCGCGGCCGGGTCGATGAGCCAGCTGCGCCCGGTGGTGTCCACCATCCGGTTGCCCGCCCACAGGTCGCCGTGCAGCAGCGCGGGCGGTTCGGGCGGGCCGCACAGCTCGGCGGCCCGGGGCGCGATGCGCTCCAGCAGCGGCAGCGCCCGCGGGGAGACGACGCCCTGGGCCACGGCCCGTTCGGTGAGGGCGCGGACCCGGCGGGTGAAGAAGAACTCCGCCCAGCTGCCGGTGGGGGACAGGTCGACCTCGACCGAACCGAGGTAACCGGCCAGTTCCCCACCGAGCCCGCCGAAGGAGGCGCCGCGGCACCGGTGCACCCCGGCCAGGCCCACCCCGAACGCCGCCTCGCCGCCGGGGCGGCCGCGTCCGGGTTCGATCCATTCCAGCACCAGCCCGTGGGAGGTCTCGGCCAGCACCTCGGGGACGCCGAGCTCGTCGCTGGTGCAGGCCCGCAGCGCCCGCAGCGAGGCCGACTCGCGGGCGAACATGTCGGGTTTCGGCTCGGGGTGGCACTTGGCGAACACTGGGCCGTCGGGGGTGTCCACCCGGTAGGCCTGGTTGATGTCTCCGCCCGAAACCGGGCGGATGCCAAGCACCCGGTAGCCGCGCAGCAGGTCCCGCAGCAGGGGGTTCATGGCCGTCCCCCGTCCGCCTGGCGCGTCTCGGGGCCACCGAGCGCCCAGCGCAGGGCGTCGCCGGGGAGCGGGTGATCGAAGACGAAACCGGACGCCTCAAGCCGGGCCGGGAGGGCCCGCTGCCCGCCGGTCAGGGTGTCGGCGAACTCGCCCAGCAGCGCCCGCAGCGCGAACCTGGGGGCGGGCAGCAGAGCGGGGCGGCGCAGGAGGTGGCCGAGTTCCCGCGCGAGGTCGCGCTGCGGCACCGGATTCGGGGCGACCAGGTTGACCGGCCCCCGCAGTGCGGGGCGGTCGAGCAGCCACAGCAGCGCCCGCACGTGGTCGTGCAGGCTGATCCAGGGCCAGTACTGGGTGCCGCTGCCCAGTGGGCCGCCGAGGCCGAGGCGGGCCAGCGGAAGCAGGCGGCCCAGCGCCCCGCCGGAGGCCGCCAGCACGATGCCGGTGCGCACGAGCACGCGGTTGGGCGCGGCGGCGGCCGCGTCCTCCCAGTCCTGGCAGACCTTGGCCAGGAATCCCGTTCCGGGGCCCGCGTCCTCGGTGAGCGGTTCGGCGCCGCGGTCGCCGTAGTATCCGACGGCGGACGCGCTGACGAGGCGGATCTCCCGGTCGGCTGCGCCGATCGCGGCGGCGAGGCGGCGGGTGCCCTCGACCCGGGAGGAGCGGATCAGGTGTTTGTAGGACTCGTCCCAGCGGCGCTCGCCCAGCCCGGCCCCGGCGAGGTTGACCACCGCATCGATCCCGGCCAGGCCACCGGGGGTGGGCCGGTGGTCGCGGGGCAGTGCCGTGACGCGGTGGCCCGCCGCGGTGAGGGCCTTCGTCAGCGCCGTGCCGATGAGGCCAGAGGCGCCGGTGATCGCGATGTGAGACATGGCACGAGCCTAGAGGGTCCCATCGGCCGCCGCCCGGCGGACGGCGGCTCCGGTGGGATCGGCCAGCGGGACGCGGCGGTCTCAACTAAGGTCTGGGGCATGACGGGTATTCGCGTGGGTATTTTCGGTGTCAACGGCAAGATGGGCAGCGAGGTGGTGCGGGCGGTCTCCCAGGCCGACGGGATGCACCTGATCGCGGGCATCGACCTGGGGGACGATCTCGAACCGGCCAAGCGGGCCCAGGTGGTGGTCGACTTCACCCACCCCGACGCCGTCATGGACAACATCGCATGGTGCCTCGACAACGGCATCAGCATGGTCATCGGCACCACGGGGTTCACCGAGGCCAGGCTGGCGCAGGTGCGGTCCTGGCTCGACGAGGCCCCTGGGGTCGGGGTGCTGATCGCGTCCAATTTCTCCATCGGGGCGGTGCTGATGATGCAGTTCGCCGCCAAGGCCGCCGCCTTCTACCCGAGCGTCGAGATCGTGGAACTGCACCACCCGGGCAAGGCGGACGCCCCGTCGGGGACGTCGGTGACCACGGCCCACAAGATCGCCGCCGCCCGGGCCGAGGCGGGCCTGGGCCCGGTGCCGGACGCGACGGTTGAGGACCTCGGGGCCCGCGGGGCCGACATCGCGGGGGTCCGGGTGCACGGCGTCCGGCTGCAGGGCCTGGTGGCCCACCAGCAGGTGCTGTTCGGGACGCTGGGCGAGACCCTGGAGATCCGCCACGATTCCTTCGACCGGGCCTGTTTCATGCCGGGTGTGGTCGCGGCGATCCGCCACGTCTGCGACCATCCCGGACTGACCCTCGGCATCGAGGGGGTGCTCGGGCTGGACTGAGGCTAGCCCGTCGAGATGTCGGTGTGCAGCCGCACCTGCCTGAGCCGGTGCGCGCCGTCGTCGGTCCCGAGTTCGCGGTGGGCGCCATCGGGTGCCCACCCCGAGCCGGTGAGGAATGCCCGCAGTTCGTCGTTGGTCGTGGACACCCACCAGGTGGCGCGGGTGTAGCCGTCGATGCGCATGGTGTCGACGGCGGCCTGCATCAGCCGCGAGCCGTGGCCCCGGTTGCGGTCGGAGGGCCGGATCACGAACTCGTGGACGAGCGCGTCCCGCTCCTGGGCGTCGGCGTCGTCGCTCGGGCCGACCAGCGCGAACCCGCACACCCGGTTCCCGGACAGCGCCACCAGGACGCGGTAGTGGGCCAGGGGCGGCCGGGTGATGGCCTGGTGCCAGACCTGGGTCGCCTCGGCGACGCTGATGTGGTCCAGCCCGACGGCCAGCAGCGGGTCCAGCGCCCACGCCGCGCGCTGGATTTCGGCGATGGCGGGGGCTTCGGCTGGCAGGGCGAGCCGCACGTGTGGCGTTTCGGGCATGAGCGGCAGCCTACCGTCAGTAGTGCACCGGGCCCACACGGCGGCGCCGACGCCACTAGGCTGTGGGTGTGTCTGCTGCTGTAAAACTGCCACCGAAGCTGCAACCGGGCGTCCTGCGGGTCATCCCGCTGGGTGGGCTGGGCGACGTCGGCCGGAACATGGCCTGTTTCGAGATCAACGGCCAGGTGCTGCTCGTGGACGCCGGCGTGTTGTTCCCGGAGGACTACCACCCCGGCGTCGATCTGATCCTGCCCGCGCTGGACTACCTCGACGACCGGCTGGATGACGTCGTCGGGCTCGTCCTGACCCACGGCCACGAGGACCACATCGGAGCGGTCCCCTACCTGCTGCGGCGGCGCACCGACATCCCGGTCTGGGGGTCGACGCTGACGCTGGCGCTGGTCGAGGCCAAACTGAAGGAGCACCGCATCCGCAACGCCGACCTGCGCCGGGTGGGCGAGGGGGACCGGCTCACCGCGGGGGAGTTCGACCTGGAGTTCCTGGCTGTCAACCACTCGATCCCGGATTCGCTGGCCGTCGCGATCCGCACCGCGGCCGGGATGGTGCTGCACACCGGCGACTTCAAGATGGACCAGCTGCCCCTGGACGGCCGGATCACCGACCTGCGCAGCTTCGCGCGGCTGGGTGAGGAGGGCGTCGACCTGTTCATGGTCGACTCGACCAACGCCGAGGTGCCCGGGTTCACCACGCCGGAGAGGGACGTCGAACCGGCGCTGGAACGGGTCTTCGCCCAGGCCACGCAGCGGCTCATCGTGGCCTGTTTCGCCTCGCACGTGCACCGGGTGCAGCAGGTGATGGACCTCGCGGTCCGGTACGGGCGCAAGGTGGTCTACGTCGGACGCTCGATGGTGCGCAACATGAGTGTGGCCCGCGACCTCGGCTACCTGAAGGTCCCGGCCGACACGCTGATCGAGCTGAAGGACATCGACGACTACCCGCCGGAGAAGGTCGTCATCATCTCGACCGGGTCCCAGGGCGAGCCGCTGTCCGCCCTGGCCCGGATCGCGAACCGGGACCACCCGGTGATCGAGGTCTCGACGGGTGACACGGTGCTGCTGGCCTCTTCGCTGATCCCCGGCAACGAGAACGCGGTGTATCGCGTCATCAACGGGCTGTCCCGGACCGGGGCGAAGGTCGTGCACAAGGGCAACGCGCTGGTGCACGTCTCGGGTCACGCCTCGGCGGGGGAGTTGCTCTACTGCTACAACATCCTGCGCCCGAAGAACGTGCTGCCGGTGCACGGCGAGATCCGCCACCTCATCGCCAACGGCAACCTCGCCAAGGCCACCGGCATCCGGGCCGAGAACGTCATCATCGCCGAGGATGGAGCGGTGATCGACTTGTCCGGGGGGCTGGCCAGGCAGGTCGGCCGGATCGACGCCTCCTACATCTTCGTGGACGGCACCACGGTCGGCGACATCAGCGAGGCCGAGCTGACCGACCGCAGAATCCTGGGCGAGGAGGGGTTCATCACCATCGTGGCGGTGGTCGACCCCCGCAACGAGAGCGTGGTCAGCGGGCCCGATATCCACGCGCGGGGCTTCGCCGAGAACGACTCGGTCTTCGACGACATCGTGGGCGAGGTAGCCAAGGAGCTGGTCAAGGCGATGCGGGACGGCACCGACGACGCCTACCGCCTGCAGCAGGTCATGCGGCGGGTCATCGGACGCTGGGTCTCCAACCGGTTCCGGCGCCGCCCCATGATTATCCCGGTGGTCGTGACGACCTGATCTTCGGACGCGAGTTGGTGTTGGGTGGCCTGGCGGGATACCATAGCCAGGTTGCCCGCCGTGTGGAGACGGGCGAGAAGACGTTCATCCTGAGGAGACTCCAGTGGCTGCCGTGTGTGATATCTGCGCCAAGGGCCCGGGCTTTGGTCACAATGTGCCCTGGTCGAAGAAGAAGACCAATCGCCGGTGGAACCCGAACATCCAGCGCGTCCGCGCGGTCGTTGCGGGCACCCCGAAGCGTGTCAACGTGTGCACCTCGTGCCTGAAGGCTGGCAAGGTGTCGCGCTGATCGGCTGATCTCGGCGGCGGGGGGGCGCCCGCCGGCCCGGCGCCGCGCGCATCTTGCGAGGGCGTGACCTGGTATTT
>JAUMWV010000030.1:23351-25734 GCA_030529455.1 Propionibacteriaceae bacterium
CAGCCGTCTCTTGGACCGGTAGGCTCGGGCGGGTGAGCTGGCAGACGCAGACCTTTCGTGAACTGAACCTCCGGGTGGACCGGGCGGTCGGCGGGAAGACGGCGTCCGGGCTGGAGAAGATGGGCATCCACACTATCGGCGACCTGCTGCGCCACTGCCCGCGCCGCTATATCAGCGGCACCGATATGAGCGATTTCTCCAGCCTCCGCGTCGATGACGAGGTGGCGTTGATCGCCCGCGTCCACCGGGCCGAGCACGCCGTCGGGCGGTCCAAGCAGCGGGTCACGGTGAAGCTGACCGATGGGCATGGCTTCGTCAGCGCGACCTTCTTCGCCGACAAGGACTACCTGATCCGGCACTGGATGGGGGTCCTCGCGCCCGGCGCGCGGGGCATCTTCGTGGGCAAGGTGAGCGAGTTCCATGGGGAGTTGCAGCTGTCCCACCCCGATTTCGTGGTGCTGGACGAGCACAACCGCATGGTCGCCGGGTCGCGCGGGGACCGCCGGGAGGCGATGGCCCGCCAGGCGCAGCGCGACACGCTGGTGGGGATCTACCCCTCGACCAGGTCCATGCCGACCTGGATCATCGCCGACTCCGTCGCGCTGGCCCTGGAGATGGTCGGGCGTCGGCCCGAGCCGCTGCCTTCCTGGGTTCTGGAACGGGCCGGGGTGATGGAGCTGATGCCGGCCTTCACCTCGCTTCACGCTCCGGTCACGGCCGAGGAGGCACAGGCCGCCGGGCGGCGGCTCCGGTTCGACGAGGCGCTGGGCGCCCAGCTGTCCCTGGCCTACCGGCGGGCGGCGCGCCGGGCGATGGAGGTCCCGGCGATCCGGGGCGGCGAGTTGCTGGCCGCTTTCGACGCCCAGCTGCCGTTCCAGTTGACTGCCGGGCAGCGGGAGGTCAGCGAGCAGATCTTTGCCGACCTGTCCCGCTCTTACCCGATGAGCAGGCTGCTGCAGGGTGAGGTGGGCTCGGGTAAGACCGTCGTCGCGTTGCGGGCGATGCTGGCCGCCGTGGACTCCGGCTGTCAGGCCGCGCTGCTCGCCCCGACCGAGGTGCTGGCGCGGCAGCACTACCGCAGCATCACCCGGCTGATGGGGGACCTGGCCCTCGGCATGGGGGGCACCGAGGTGGAACTGCTGACGGGGTCGCGTTCCACGGCCGCCAAGCGGAAGGTGCAGGACGGGCTGGCCGCCGGGCAGGTGAGCATCGTCGTGGGCACGCACGCCCTGCTCAGCCAGGGGATCGGCTTCGCTCGGCTCGGGCTGGTGGTGGTGGACGAGCAGCACCGCTTCGGCGTCCAGCAGCGTTCGGCGCTGGCCGAGGGGGCGGCGGTGGAGCCGCACACGCTGGTGATGACGGCCACCCCGATCCCCAGGTCGGTCGCGATGACGGTCTTCGGCGACCTGGATACTTCCGCGCTCCGGGACCTGCCCGCCGGGCGGGCAGGGGTCAAGACGGTGTTCGTCAACACCGAACGGCACCCGGCCTGGGTGGGCCGGGCCTGGGAGCGCATCCGCGAGGAGGTGGCCGAGGGCCGCCAGGCCTTCGTCGTGTGCCCGAGGATCGACGCTGAGGACTCCTCGACCCCGGACGAGTGGCTGGGCGAGGTCCCCCGGACGCGGGAACTGACCTCGGTGGTGCAGCTGGCCGAGGAGCTGGCCGCTGGCCCGCTGGCGGGGCTGAGGGTCGCTGCGGTGCACGGCCGTCAACCAGCGGCGGAACGCGACGAGACCATGACGAGGTTCGCCGAGGGCAAGATCGACGTGCTGGTCGCCACGACCGTCATCGAGGTGGGCGTGGACGTGCCGAATGCCGCGATGATGGTGGTGGTCGACGCCGACCGCTTCGGCCTGAGCCAGCTGCACCAGCTGCGGGGACGCATCGGGCGGGGGCAGCACCCGGGGCTGTGCCTGCTGCTGGCCCCGGTGACCGACCCGGCGAGCCCGGTGCTGGAGAGGCTGGAGGCCATGGCCTCCAGCACCGACGGGTTTGAGCTGGCGGAACTGGACCTGAAGCTGCGCCGCGAGGGCAACGTGCTGGGCGCCGAACAGTCCGGCGCCCCGAGCACGCTGAAGCTGTTGCGCGTCCTCGACGACGCCGACCTGATCCAGCTGACCAAACAGATCGCCGACGAGATCGTCGAGGCGGACCCGAAGGCCGAGGCGGGCTGGGTCAGGGACGTGCTACGCCAGGTGAGCGCGGCACAGTGGGCCGCCCGAAGCTGAGCGGCCCGGGAGTGCCAGCGGCGAGGATCAGCTGTTGGGGCCGAAGCGGAAGACCCGGCCGCTGACGTCGCGGGCGCTCACCCGGACGAAGTGGGTCTTGACCGTGGCGATCCAGGGACGCAGCGGCAGGGCACGGACGCGCGCCAGTTCCTCGG
>JAUMWV010000031.1:0-18266 GCA_030529455.1 Propionibacteriaceae bacterium
TCAGCAGGTCCCGCCAGCCGGATTCGGGCAGCGGCTTCGCCCCGACCTTCACGGTGCGCGAGATCTCCTTGGCGATGTGCTGGGTGTCGGCCTCGCGGGTGAAACCCAGCTCGTGGATCGCGTAGCGTCCCCCCGGCGCCAGCACGCGGGCCGCCTCGGCGACGATCCGGGCCTTCTCTTCCGGGGTGTGCATGGTCAGCATCGCCTCGCCGATCACCAGGTCGGCCGACCCGTCCGGCAGGCCGGTCTCGGCGGCGTTGGCCGTCACGACGCGGGCGTTCGCCCGCCCGGCAAGCACCTTCGCCATGCCCGCCTTGCCCTCCGGGTTGGGGTCCACGCCGCAGTAGCTCACCGGGCCGCAGGCCAGCAGCTTGCGGGCGGTGTGCCCCACGCCCGGGCCGAACTCGACGATCCGGTCGGACGCCTTCGGCGCGGCCGCCGCGAGCAGCTTGTCGGTCAGTTCGACGCCGCCCGGACGCAGCACCCGCTTGCCGAGCTTGGCCAACAGCCAGTGCCCCTGCAGCCGCTGCTCCTCGGGGCCGCTGCGCCGCCCGTCGTGATGCACCTCAGCCACGGTAGTCCTTGTCCACCATGACCAGCGTCAGCCGGCAGGCCGTCTCGGCGACCAGCGCGTGCGGTGCGTCCGGCGCGAGGTAGATCACGTCTCCGGGGCCGAACTCGTGGTCGGTGCCCTCGATCGAGAACCTCATGCGGCCCGAGTTCAGGATGCAGGCGACGGCCCGCGGGGAGGAATGCTCCGTGAGCTGCTGGCCCGCATCGAAGGTGAACTGGACGACGCGGAGCAGCTCGTTGGCGACGAGCACCCGGGACGTGGTCGAGCTGTCGATGACCGGCAGCTGCTGCTCAAGGCCAAGATGGACCGACGATTCCGACAAGGGGGTTGACGACACTGTTTCTCCTTAGGCGAGGCTTACCTGATGTTTCTGCTGGCAGTCTAGGACGGATCTTCCTCCGCGTCCCTACCCGGGGCAGAAATATACCCAAATAACTCATGAAAAACTAAGTCTCCGCGGGCCTGCGCCATCCCCCCGAACGGGGTAGATTCACGGTATGACTAGCCGCGGCCGCCTGGCCTTCGTCTCGATGCACACCTCGCCGATCGCCGACCCCGGGGCGGGGGACGCCGGTGGCATGAACGTCGTCATCCGGGCCCTCGCGGACGCGGTCGCCGACCTCGGGTTCGACATCGACCTGCTCACCCGCCGGGCGGACGAGGTATCGCCCGACTGCGTCGAGCTGCGGCCTGGCGTCCGGCTGCGCCAGATCCCGGCCGGGCCGCCCGCGCCGCTGCCGAAGTCGGCCATCGACGCCCACATCGAGGAGTTCCGCGCGGGCATGGGCAACTTGTGCCCCTACGACCTCGTGCACAGCCACCACTGGATGAGCGGGGTCGCCGCGCTGCCGCTCACCCGGGGCTGCGGCACCCCCCACGTGCAGAGCTTCCACTCCGTGGCCGCCCACCCCGATTCGCCCCTGCGCGACGGCGAACCGCCCGAGTCGCCGTCGCGGATCAGCGGAGAGAAGCTCGTCGCCCAGGAATCCGACCTAGTCGTGGCGGTCTCGCACGCCGAGGCGGCCACGGTGATCGGGCGCTGCGGGGCCGACCCGCAGCAGGTGGTGATCGTCCAGCCGGGCGTGGACGCCGACCTGTTCCACCCGAAGGAGCCCGGCGAGGTCTGGACGCCCAGCGCCGCGATCCGGCCCGGGTACGCGCTGTTCGCGGCCCGGCTGCAGCCGCTCAAGGGCGCCGACCTGGCGATCGAGGCGATGGCCGAGGTACCAGAGGCCCTGCGCCCACAGCTCGTCATCGCCGGGGACGTGTCGGCCGACTTCGCCCTATACGGCCGCGAGCTGCGCGCCCTGGTCGTCCGGCACGGCCTCGAAGACGACGTGTTCTTCATCGGCCCCCAGACGCGAACGGCGCTCGCCCGGCTGGTCCGCAACGCCTCGGTGATGCTGGTGCCCTCCCACTCCGAGACCTTCGGCCTCATCGCGCTGGAGGCCTCCGCCTGCGGCCTTCCCGTGCTGGCTTCGGCGGCCGGTGGGCTCACCGAGGCGGTCCGCAACGGCGTCACCGGCCTGCTGACGCACCAGCGCGACCCGAAGGTCTGGGGCGACCTGCTCACCAGGCTGCTCACCGACCGGGAGCTGGCCGGACGGCTGGGCGCCGCGGGCAGGCAGCGGGCGCTGACCTTCTCGTGGCCGCGGGTCGCCGCCCGGCTCGTCGAGCATTACGTGCGGCTCAACCCGGGCCTGGCCTAGGACTCCGGCGCCACCTATTGACGGCGCTGGCCGCGCAGGCAACGATCAGTCCATGCGCTATCTCTTCGCCCATGCCCATCCCGACGACGAGACCCTGGCCTCAGGCGTCCTGATCGCCTACCTGGTGGACGCCGGACACGAGGTATTCGTGCTGACCGGCACCCGGGGCGAGCAGGGCGAGGTTGTGCCCGGGCCCTGGTCTCACCTGGTCGGCACCGACGCGCTCGTGGAGCGGCGGGAGGCCGAGCTGGCGGGCGCCCTGGCCGAGCTGGGCGTCACCGGCAGCGCCTGGCTGGGTGCACCGCACCGGGTGTACCGCGACTCGGGCATGGTCTGGATTCGCCCTGGGCTCGCTGGCCCGGCCGACCAGACCGACGCGCGGGCGCTGTCCGTCGCCCCACTGGACGACGTCGCCAGGGACATCGAATCCTACGCGGCCACGATCGGCGCCGACGTGCTGGTGAGCTACGACGCAGACGGGGGCTATGGCCACCCGGACCACGTCCGCATGCACGAGGCCTCGGTCATCGCCTCCGGGCGGCTCGGCATCCCCTTCCGCGCCCTCGTGGATGCGCCTGGGGAGGGCGTGGAGTGGTTCGTGCTGGACGACTACCTGCCGCGGGCGGTGGCCGCGCTCAACCACCATCAGACCCAGCTCACCGTCGTCGGAGATTCAGTGGTGCATTCCGGGGGCCAGCAGGAAAAAATACTCGTCCGCCTCGGACTTCAATAAAATAATTGGAAATAACCCTATAATGGGTTTGTGGTGGCCGCCCATGGACGAAGCGGCCACCACAAGGGAGTTCATGGAACCGGGGGGTTCCGGCAAGGAAACCGGATGGAGTCGATGGGTGGGAGAGGACCCTCACCTCGGTTTTCCTTGCACAACAATCACACCACGAGCCGGGAGCCAGTTCCAGCTGAGAAGGCCGTTCTAGACCTTTGACCATTGAAACACTACCCATTAGTCTAGGTAGCGCGCCTATATAGTGCCGCCAAGAAGGGCCTCGCGCGACCCGAAAAGTCCCCCAGGATTTCCATTTTGACTAGGTGTTTTGCTGCCTGAGTGGCGCGATCGGCGCGTGCCCGCCGGGAACCGGCTGCCGAGTGATCGACAGCTAGTCGGCTAGACGCCGTTCCGGCACCGGGCGAGAAGAAAGCCCAGTGCGGGCAGAATCGGCCAGGCCCGAAAACACCGATCCGGCGGGCCTACGCGTCCAGGCCCAGTTCGTGAGCGCGAACGACGGCTCGGAGCCGCGAGGTGACCTCAAGTTTTGTCATCAGAGCGGTGACATGAGCTTTCACCGCGGACTCCGAGATATGCAACACGTCGGCGATCTCGGAGTTACTGAATCCCCGGCACAGCTGCTCCAGGACCGCCCGCTCCCGGCTGCTGAGCGAGGGGATCGGGCCTTTCGTCCGGACCACGGGCCGCCGAATCCTGGCCATGGGCCCGGGCGATACCACCGCAATCCCCCGGTTCACCGCACGGATCGCGTCGGCGAGCGCCTCCGGCGAGGTGTTCTTGAGCAAGAAGCCGGACGCCCCGACATCCAGCGAATCGTGTACCACGGTGTCCTCGTCCAGGGAGGTCAGGATCAAGACCCGGGTCGCCGGCCGGGTGGCGCGGATCTCCCTCGTCGCCCTGACTCCGTTCATCCCCGGCATGTTGACATCGACCAGCGCCACGTGAACCGGGTTGCGACGAATGAACTCGATGGCGGCCTCGGGCTTGGCGAACGTCGCCATCACTTTTATGTCGGGTGCGATCTGCAGATACTCCAGCAGCGCTCGACGCACCAACTGGTCGTCATCCAGGATGACGACGCTGATTTGTCCCACTCCATCGCCGTCCATGGCAGGAAGCATACTGGCAGGAGGCATTCCGCCCATACTTCACCGCAAGGGAAGTCTGACCTGGGTGACCCAGCGGCGGCCGCTCGGTCCCGAGGAGAACTCCCCACCCAGCGCGTGTACCCGCTCCCGCATTCCATCCACGCCCATCTGCCCCTCCTTCTGGACGGCTGCACCTTTCTTCGGGACGCTGGAGACCACCAGTTCGGCGTCCATCTCGGTGATCTCCAGCATGACCGCGCACTCGCTGGCTGGCGCGGCGTGCTTGATGATGTTCGTTGTCGCCTCGTAGACCACCTTCGCCAGGGCGGCATTGACCGACGGCGGCAGCGATTCCATGTCACCGTCGGCGTTCACCACGGGGGCGAAGCCCGCGCTTCGTAACCGCTCGCCCGCGGACGGGAGCACGTCCTGAACGGGATCGACCTGCCAGATGTCCCGGGATGAGTCGGCCTCGTCTGCACGCAGCAGGGCCATCATGCCCCGCAGGTCGTGGATGGAGCGATCCGCAGTCGCCGCGATGAACTGGAGGTCGTCGGAGCTCACCTCGCCCCTGAGCCGAGCCTGCTCTGCCCTCATCACGATGAGCGACAGCGAGTGCGCGACGGTGTCGTGCAAGTCCCTGGCGATGCCCCGCCGCTGATCCGCCAGCCGGGCACGCATCAGTTGCTTGGACCGGGCGGTGTAGGCGTGAATCAACGAACCCACGACATAGGAGGCTGCCACCAGGGCCGACCAGGCGAGCGAGTAGAAGAACAACGATTCGCCGGGCTTGAGCGTCCGCGCCGTCCACCAGATCAGCAGGCCCAGCATCCAACCGCTGACGAGCAGGCGTAGGGACCGGTATCCGACAGCGCCGAGTAGCGAGATCACGAGCAGCGAGGAGAACGCCCCGACTCCCGTGCCACCATCGGCGGTCAATGGTACTAGAGTCAGGAGTGCACTTGCGGTAACCCCTCCGACGATCGGGTAATACAGCGTCGCGACGACGGCCCCGCAGGCCAGCAGCTCGAACAGGGTCCCTGCGGTGTACCGCTGATCCTCAACCGCCGTGGCAACGATAAGCACCAGCACCAACAGGCTGAGAGCCAAGAAGGGCGAGGTCAGTCGCCCAGGTGGCATGGCAGACCAACGCATCTCGCTCCTTCCTCAAAGCCGTGAGCCGATCATGGGCATAAAACCGGGGATATCTAGGCGATACACACTGAAACCTGCACTTTCGTCTATACTTTGCCTAGACGTTGGTCTAGATTGGCCACTTCGTGACCCTCTGGCAGCGCTGGGATCCATATCGTGAAACACGATAGGAGGTATCGCCATGCTGCGCACATTCATTCTTGCTCTCTTCGCCGTCGCCTCGACGGTCATCCCCTCGTCCTTCGCTGGGACCTCTGAGGCGCCAGCCGCTCCGACCGCGCCGGAGTCGTTCTTCTGCCGTCACTGGCCGGCCTTCCCGTTCTGCGGTGGACACTACCGTCGTTGACCCTACTCGCCGTCCGGGACAGAGCCGAGCGCTGTCGCTAGGCTGATGTCATCCTGACGAAGGGACGGCATGAAGGACATCGTCGTATTCTCTGGATCGGCACATCCCAGCCTCGCTGACGAAGTCTGTCAGCGGCTAGGGGCCCGCCGCTCCAGGGTGGACATCAAGAGGTTCAGTAACGACTGTTTGCAGGCTCAACTGCTCGCAAACTGCCGCCAGCGGGATGTCTACATCATCCAACCCCTGGTGCCTCCAACGCAGGAGCACCTCATGGAGTTGCTGCTCATGATCGATGCCGCTCGTGGGGCATCGGCTGCGCAGATCACCGCAGTCATCCCGCACTACGCCTACGCAAGATCGGACAAGAAGGATGCGTCCCGGATCTCGCTAGGCGGGCGGCTGGTCGCCGACTTGCTGGCCACCGCCGGGGTTCATCGTGTGCTGACAATGGCGCTTCACGCGCCCCAGGTGCACGGTTTCTTCTCGGTGCCGGTGGACCACCTGACGGCGATCGGCATCCTCGCCGACCACTACCGGGGGCGAGACAACTCGGACGCCGTCGTCATCTCGCCCGACCTGGGCAACGCGAAAGAGGCGACAGTGTTCGCCCGGCTGCTGAACCTTCCCGTGGCCGCGGGATCGAAGAAGCGGCTGGCCGACGACAAGGTGGTCATCGACTCCATCGTCGGCGACGTCTACGGCAAGCGCGCCATAGTCCTCGACGACGAGATCGCCACCGGCGGGTCGGTCATCGAATTAATGGACCGGCTGCGCGACTTCGGCTGCACCGGCGCCTCGGTCGCCTGCACCCACGGCCTGTTCGCCGGCAAGGCCGTGGAGAGGCTGAGGCAGCACCCGATGATCACCGAGGTCGTCACGACCAACACAGTCCCAGCACCGGAGGGCTGGCCCGAGCTGGAGGTGCGCTCCGTCGCCGGGCTGTTCGCCGACGCGATCAACTGCATCCACCACGGCAAGTCCATCTCGAAGCTGTTCAATGGTGTCGACCCCGCCTACGCCCCACCCCTGCAAGAACCCAGCCTGTTCTGACCCATTCCCGGCCAGGCTCCCCGGGGACGCCGGGGGTTGAGCCACCGGCGGTGTCCGCCGGGCGCATAGGACGGGGAATGAGGTTTCCGGGACGCCAGAGCTTCTGTCTTGCGCCCGCGTCCCGGACGGGCGGTCCTCCACTCAAGGGTTTGCTGCGACCCGGATTCCCGGCGTCCACGTCCCGGCCTAGTGCGCGCGGCACGAGCGCCATGGCTGAGGCTGCGAGTAACCTGTCCGCGGGAGGTGTCATGCGGGGCTGGCTGGTCTGGGGTGTTGGCGTGTTCGCCTACGCCGTGGCCGTGCTGCAGCGCACCTCCCTCGGCGTGATCGGGTTGGAAGCCGCGGACCGGTTCGGCGTGTCTCCCGGCGTGTTGTCCACCTTCGTGGTGGTGCAGCTGCTCGTCTACGCCGGAATGCAGATCCCAGCCGGCATCCTCATCGACCGCTTCGGTTCTCGGGCCACGCTGACCGGCGGCATGGTACTCATGGCCCTGGGCCAAACGATCCTGGCCCTCACCGATCAGCTTGGGGTCGGCATCGCGGCGCGCGTCATCGTCGGGGCGGGCGACGCCTTCATCTTCGCGAGCGTGCTGCGGCTTCTGCCCTCGTGGTTCAAGCCGAGTTCGGTGCCCGTGCTGTCCCAGTTCACCGGGCTCCTCGGCGCGGTCGGGCAGATCGTCTCCGCGACCGGTTTCATGGCGCTGCTGTTCTGGGCCGGGTGGACGCCGGCTTTCCTCGCGGCCGCCGGGCTGGCCTTCGGGGCGGCGGCCCTGAGCCTGGTGCTGGTGCGGGACAGTCCGCCCGGGGAGACCGCCGACCCCGCTCCGAGCCCCCTCCACGGGCTGCCCGCCCTGCTCAAGCAGGTCTGGGTCAACCCTGGCACCCGCCTGGGGTTGTGGACGCACCTGACCACGGGTTTCTCGTGGATGGTGTTCGCGATGATGTGGGGCGTCCCCTACCTGGTCCAGGGCGAGGGAACCAGCCCGCAGGCGGCGTCCGGCTACTACACGCTCCTGATCGCCGCCTCCGTGGTGCTGGGACCGATCGTCGGCGTCCTCACTGCCAGGCATCCGCTGCGCCGCAGCAACCTGGTGCTCCTAGTCATCGCAGCCAACGTGCTGCCCTGGATCGCCGTCATCGCCTGGCCTGGCCCGGCACCGGCCTGGTTGCTCATCGTCTTGATGATCGGCCTGTCCGCTGGTGGCCCGGGCTCCGGCATCGGTATGGACTTCGCCCGCACCTCCGTCCCGCGGCACCAGCTCGGCACCGCCACCGGCATCGTCCTGATCGGCGCATTCGTCGCCAGCGTGATCTGTGTCGCCGGGATCGGGCTGTTCCTCGATCTGCTCTCCCCCACCGGCACCTACACCCTGGGCCAGTTCCGGCTCGCCTTCGCGCTACAGATCCCGGTCTGGGTGATCGGAACCGCCGGCATCTTCACCTCCCGCGCCCGGCTGCGACGCCAGATGGCCGAGGCGGGGATCGTCGTGCCCCCGTGGCGGGACGCACTGCAGCGGGAGTGGCTGCGCCGCCGCTACCGCAGGCGCTGACCCCAGGTCGGCTGGCCGACGCACCGGGAGCGGGACGCGAGGATGCCCGCCCGGCCAACACGGCCGCCCCAACCGGGCCGGGCCCGGAGGGTAACGTGTGGGCATGGGTTCGCGTTTGTTCTCGGCCGTGCTTCCCCCACCCGAGGTCGTCGACGAGATCGACGGCTTCCTCGCCCCCCGGCGCGGCAGCGACGACCGGCTGCGTTGGGCTCCCCCGATCGGGTGGCACCTCACCACGTCCTTTATGGCCTCGGTCGAGGCGTCCCACATCGACGACCTGAGCGCCCGCCTCACGGACGCGGCGGCCAGGACGCGGCCGTTCCGCGTCCGGGTCGCGGGGACGCGGTGTTTCCCCGGGGTGTGGCGGGCCAGGGTGCTCGCCCTCGACGTGGCTGCGGGCGGGGCCGAACTGGGCGCGCTGGCGCGGCGGTGCCGCAACGCCGCAAACCGCGCAGGGGTCGCCGTGGACGGTGCCCCCTTCACCGGGCATCTCACCCTCGCCAGGGCCCGGCGCCCCATTGAGGCGACGAAATGGCTCCGGGTGCTCGATTCCTTCCCCGGGACCGAGTGGCTGGCCAGCGAGGTCGTGCTGGTCGAGTCCCACCTGTCCGACCCGGGGCGGCGCTATGAGGTCGTCTCCCGGTATCCGTTCCTGGGCGACGGCACCGGTTCCTGACCCGGGAGCCTCCGGGCTGCGGCTACACCTCTCCGCGCAGCGCCCGCCCCAGGAAGAAGGCCAGGTCTCCGGTTTCGCCGTCGCGTCCGCCCTTGCCGATGAACATCGGGGGCGGGGACGCCTTGAGCTTGGCGCCGCGCAGCCTCTCCATCAACCCGCCCGGCACCGTGAGGACGTAGTAGCCCCCGTCCTCCCCGACCGCGATCGAACGGTTTACCCGTAGGTACCATCCCCTCTTGTCGGTCTTGACCGGAGTGCCGTCCAGCAGCGTCGCGCGCAGCGGGACGCTGGGCAGGCCCGCCGCGCGGGCGTCTGCCACGAAGGCGTCGATGAGTTTCTGGGCGGCCTCGGACTCGGCCCGGGCGGCCGCCTCGGCCAGTTCCAGCCGCCGCCGGGCGTCCTCGGCTCGCGAGGACGGCTCGCTCACGGCTCGCCTCGCGTCGTCAATGGGCATCCGCACCGGGACGCTCGGGCCGGGCCAGGAACCAGCATCAGCGCTTGTGCCTGGGGACCCACTCGGTCTGAACCGGCCCGGTGTAGACCTGTCGGGGGCGGTAGATCCGCTGGTGGGGATTGTCGTAGACCTCTTTCCAGTTCGCGATCCAGCCCGGGAACCGGCCCAGCGCGAACAGCACCGTGAACATGTCCAGCGGGATACCAAGGGCGCGGAGGATGATGCCCGAGTAGAAGTCCACGTTGGGGTACAGCTTGCGGGAGGCGAAGTAGTCGTCGGCTAGGGCGGCCTCCTCGACCTCCATCGCCAGGTCGAGCAGCGGGTCGTCGATGTGCATGCTCTCCAACAGGTCGTCCGCCGCGCGCTTGAGGATCCTCGCCCGGGGATCGAAGTTGCGGTACACCCGGTGGCCGAAGCCCATGAGCCTCATTCCGGAGGACCTGTCCTTGGTCTTGGCGATGTAGCGCTGGGGGGTGATGCCGGTGTCGCGGATGTATTCCAGCATCTCGATCACGGCCTGGTTGGCCCCGCCATGGCGCGGCCCCCACAGCGCGTTGATGCCCGCCGAACAGCTAGCGAACAGGTTGGCCCCCGAGGAGGCAACCGTCCGCACCGTGGTGGTCGAGCAGTTCTGCTCATGATCGGCGTGCAAGACGAGGAACATGTTGAGAGCGTGGGCGGCTTCTGGCGTCGGTTCGTACTCGCGATAGGGCACCGTGAACATCATGTGCAGGAAGTTCTCGGCGTACTTCAGGTCGTAGCGCGGATGCACGAATTGTTCCCCGATGTGGGCCTTGTAGGACGCCGCGGCGACCGTCCGGGCCTTCGACATCAGCGCCGCCGCCGCGCGCTCGAAGGACGCGAAGTCGGTGATGTGGACATCGGGAAGTTCGTGCGTGCCGAGCACGTTGACCATCGCGGATAGGATCGCCATGGGGTGGGCGTCTACCGGGAAACCCTCGAAATGCTTGCGCATGTCGCGGTGGATCGCGGCATTGACCGTCAGTAGGTCGGCGAATCTCTCTCGCTCGACCGGATTCGGCAACTCGCCGAAGATCAGCAGCTGGGCGGTCTCGACGAAGGAACTGCGTTCAGCGAGGTCTTCGATGGGTACCCCGCGGTAGCGCAGCGTCCCCTTCTCACCGTCGATGAAGGTGATGGCCGAAGAACACGAACCGGTGTTGCCGTAACCGTCGTCCAACGTGATGTAGCCGGTCTGGTTGCGCAGCCTGCTGATGTCGATGGCTTTTTCGCCCTCGGTCCCAACGACGATCGGCAGTTCATAGGTCTGGCCATCCAGGGTGATCGTGCAGGTCTTGGTCACGGTCGGCCTTCCTTTCAGTCGCTGTCGCCTAAGCGTAGGCAGATCGGCGGACCGAGTCGATAGGGGTGTCCATTTCCCGGGCGAACCCGCGGCAACCGTCCCGGCACCGCTAAGGGGCGGGTTCATCCTCGCCGGGACAAGGCCTCCCAGGGCGGCACCGCCCAACCGCCCTGGGCCGGACGGCCCCCCTCCAGAGGACGAGGGCGCCACCGCCCGCGCACAGGGCGCGACATCCAGGCCCGCCGTCCGAGTACCAGATAACCGGGCGCGCCCAGAAGGCGACAACCCACTTCGGTGCGCCGCGGTCACGCGGGCGGGGCGCCCCGCTCGCGGGGAGCCGGCGACGAGTTCGGCGGACGTAGCGAGCCCAGGCAGGGCACCCCGACCGCGGGGAGCCGGCCTCGGCATCGGCGAGTGGGGGACTACGAAGCCAGGACACCTTCAGCTGCGGGGAGCAGGCGGTGACGGGGATCGCTGCCGCCGGGCGCGCCTGGGGTTCCCGGCCGCGGACAGAGGCAAGGCGCCGCGCGCCACCCCTAGTCAAAGGGCAGAAGACGCCGTCGTCCACGGCCAGGGGCCGCCGGTCATGCTCCCCCTCGCGGGCGGATCCGGCCCATCCACTGCCTCGTTGCCGACCGGTGCGGCGCGGGTGTCGCCCCGCCGATTCCTCTGCGGAAAAGCACAATCAGCACCTAGCATCGTTGTAGGTTTCCACAGTGCCCAACTTACGCCCCCGTAAGTTACGCTAGCGTAACCTATAGCCAAGGAGTTCTATGAACGTTTTCGCTCCCCGGCACGAGGCCGCAGACATCGTCCAGTTGCTCACGCCCGAGGGTGAGCGCGCCACACACGACCGCTTCTCCTGGGAGGGAACCGACGCCGACATCGTCGGATTCCTCCGCGATATGACCCTGGCCCGCCGGTTCGACGACGAGGCTCACGCCCTACAACGCCACGGCGAACTGGGGCTGTGGCCGCCGCTGCGCGGGCAGGAAGCAGCCCAGATCGGCTCCGGACGCGCCATCGGACCGAACGACGTGGTCTTCCCCTCCTACCGGGAACACGGCGTCGCGATGTGCCTGGGCGTCCCGGTCGGCGACATCCTCGGCCTGTTCCGGGGCAGCCATGGCGGCGAGCGGACGGCGGTCGAGAGGTTCCGCAACTACTCGATCGTCATCGGCTCCCAGACGCTGCACGCAACCGGCTACGCAATGGGGATGCAACTCGACGGGATGGTGGGCAACGACGACCCCGCCCGCAACGGGGCGGTCATGGTCTACCACGGCGACGGCGCCTCCAGCCAGGGCGACGTCAACGAGTCCTACGTCTTCGCCGCGAGCTACAACGCGCCCGTGGTCTTCTTCTGCCAGAACAACCAATGGGCGATCAGCGAGCCGATCACGCGGCAGACCCGCATCCCGCTGTATCAGCGAGCCCGCGGCTTCGGCTTCCCCGGCGTCCAGGTGGACGGCAACGACGTCCTAGCCGTCACGACCGTGACCGCCTGGGCGCTGGAACGGGCGCGCCGGGGCGAGGGGCCCACCTTCGTCGAGGCCTACACCTACCGCATGGGCGCCCACACCACCTCTGACGACCCGACCAAGTACCGCCTCAACGAGGAGGACGAGCACTGGCGCTACAAGGACCCGATCGAGCGCGTCCGGGCCTATCTGCTGCGCCGGGGGCTCGTCAGCGAGGCCGAACTGGCCGAGTTGCAGCAGACGGCCGACGACCTCGGGGCGGACGTGCGGCGCATCACCCGGGAGTTGCCCGACAGGACGCTGAGCGAGATGTTCGACCTGGTCTATGCCGAGCAAACCCCCTATCTGGATGCGCAACGCCGCACCTACGAGCGCTACGCGGCATCTCTGGAGGTGTCGTGATGACCACCATGACCCTGGTCAAGGCTCTCAATGCGGGCCTGCGGCGAGCCCTGGAGGCCGACCCCACCGTGGTGCTCGCCGGGGAGGACATCGGCAAACTTGGCGGCGTGTTCCGGGTCACCGAACACCTGCAACGCGACTTCGGGGAGGCCCGGGTGATCGACTCCCCGCTCGCCGAGTCCGGGATCCTAGGCACCGCGGTGGGGCTGGCCATGAGGGGCTACCGGCCGGTCGTCGAAATCCAGTTCGACGGATTCGTCTTCCCCGCCTTCGACCAGATCGTGTCGCAGGTCGCCAAGCTGCACTTCCGCAGCGGCGGCCGCACCCGGATGCCGATGGTCATCCGCATCCCCTTCGGCGGTGGCATCGGGGCGGTCGAGCACCATTCGGAATCCCCCGAGGCCTACTTCGCCCACACCGCGGGCCTCAAGGTGGTGTCCTGCGCCACCCCCAACGACGCCTACTGGATGATCCAGCAGGCCATCGCCTCCGACGACCCGATCGTCTTCTGTGAACCCAAAAGGCGTTACCACGTCAAGGACGAGGTGAACCTTGATACCAAGCCAATACCACTTCATCAGGCCCGGGTCGTGCGCGGCGGCAAGGATGTGACCCTACTCGCCTACGGCCCGATGGTGAAAACCTGCCTGGACGCGGCCACCATCGGCGCGGACGAGGGACGCTCCATCGAAGTCGTGGACCTGCGCACCATCAGCCCCCTCGACATGGTGACCATCACCGAGTCGGTCCGCCGCACCCGTCGCGCCATCGTGGTGCACGAGGCCCCGGGCAACGTCAGCGTGTCCAGCGAGATCGCGGCCCGGCTGGGCGAGGAACTGTTCTACGTCATGGAATCGCCGGTGCTGCGCGTCACCGGCTACGACATGCCCTACCCACCGGCCCGCGTCGAGGACGACTACCTGCCAGACCTGGACCGCGTCTTGGACGCGGTCGACCGCTCGCTGGAGTACTGATGCGCGGGTGTCGCCGAGGAGCACCGGAGGAGCCAAGGAGGAAGCCATCGTGATCCAGCACTACCTGTTGCCAGACCCGGGCGAGGGCCTCGCCGAAGCCGAGATCATCGCGTGGCGCGTCGCGGAGGGAGACCGGGTTCAGGTCAACGACATCCTGGTCGAGGTCGAGACGAGCAAGTCGCTAGTCGAGTTGCCGTCCCCGTTCGCCGGAACCGTCGTCAGGCTCCTGGTCGCGGAGGGCGCGACGGTCGAGGTCGGCACCGCGATCGTCGAGATCGAAGACGGGACCCCAGCCGCCCAGGACCCGGCCCCGGACGCTGAAGCCCCCGCCGAGCGCACCGCGAACCTGGTCGGCTACGGGCCGAAGGCCGCCGCCACCACGCGACGGCGGCGGCGCGCCACCAGCGGCGCCGAGGAGAAGCCGCCGATCGGCCTGGTCTTCGGCGCCGATGTGCCCGGCCACCGCACTGACCAGGTCATCGTGCACACCCCGGTGCGCGCCGAACCGCTGGGCGCCCCGCTGCCGGAACCGGGAGTGCCGCCCA
This sequence comes from Propionibacteriaceae bacterium, assembly GCA_030529455.1. Taxonomy (GTDB): domain Bacteria; phylum Actinomycetota; class Actinomycetes; order Propionibacteriales; family Propionibacteriaceae; genus JAUMWV01. Next base: position 14,077 of record JAUMWV010000031.1, read on the forward strand.
CCGAGTCGGGTTTGGTGCTGGCCGGTGGGTCCGGCCCAGAATTGGCCAAGCCGCCGGTCCGCAAGTACGCCAAGGATCTTGGCGTCGACCTGACCAAGGTCACCGGGACGGGGCCACACGGCACGATTACCAGGGGCGATGTCGAGGCCGCCGCAGCCTTCGCCGCGCTGGGCCCGGGCCGCGCGACCGGCCCCACCGCCCCCTTCGCGGGCCGGGGACCGGAGTCTGGCGGGACCGCTCCGTTCGGTCCTGGGAACGCCGCCGGGGGTCCGGGCGGCGGCGAGCGCCGCGTCCCCATCAAAGGGGTGCGGAAGGTCACGGCCGAAAACATGATCCGTTCGCAGCGCACCCACGTGCACGTCACCGAATGGGTCGAAGTCGACGTCACCGCCACCGTCGATCTGGTCGACCAGCTCAAGGCCCGCCGCGAGTTCGCCGGGCTGCGGATCTCGCCGCTGCTGGTCTACGCCAAGGCCGTCTGCCTCGCGCTGGGCCGGAACCCCGACCTGAACGCCTCCTGGGACGATGAGGCGGCGGAGATCGTCTACCACGGCGACGTGAACCTCGGCATCGCGGCCGCCACCCCGCGCGGGCTCATGGTGCCCAATATCAAGGCCGCCCAGACCCTCGGGCTGCTCGACCTGTGCCGGGCAATCAACCAACTCGTCGCGACCTCCCGCGAGGGCAAGCTGCAGCCGGGCGACTACGCCGGAGGGACGTTCACCATCACCAACGTGGGTATCTTCGGCGTCGACGGGGGAACCCCGATCATCAACGGCGACGAGTCCGCGATCCTGTGCATGGGGGCGATCAACCGGCGTCCCTGGGTGGTCGGTTCGGGCCCGGACGAACGGGTCGAGCCGCGCTGGGTCACGACTCTATCGCTGTCCTTCGACCACCGCCTTATCGACGGCGAGCAGGGCTCGGTGTTCCTGCATGATGTCGCCGAGGTGCTGCACCAGCCCTCGCTGGCGCTGCTGTTCTAGGCCCGCCCGCCTGGAGCACCAGTGCCCGGCCGGGGTGTGGTCGGGCTCTAGGCCGCTTCGGCCCTTGCCCCGGAGAGCCGGACCAGTGGGACGCGGGGCAGCGCGCCGGCGTCCGGATACCCGGTCGTGGCCCACCGGTGAGGCGAACCACCCGCGGGAGAGGCTCGGGTCCGGGTCCCGCGGACGATTCGGCCAACGGGTGTTCACAGGTTGCGTTTCGCGAGGCGGCCAGGGAAAATCGCCTTGACCAGCCTTCAGGAGACCACATGAGCCAGGACAGTTACGGCCACGACCAGCAGGGTTACGGCACGGGCTACAGCTATCAGCAGACCAGCGCCGCGTCTGGATACCGCGACGCGGCCCCGGCATACGACCAGCAGCAGGCCGGCGTCTACGGCTACGACCAGGGTGGCTATTCCTCGCAGTACTCGTCCCCCGGGTACGGACAGCAAGCCTACGGCCAGGACAGCTACGGCTATGCCCAGCAAGGCTACGGCTACGGCCAGCCCGCGCCCTACGGCTACGACGCCTACGGCACGCAGGCCTACGGCTACGGCAGCGAGCAACTCGCCCCGGTCATGAAGGTCAAGGATTGGGTCGTCACCGCGCTGATCGCCGCCATCCCCTTCGTCGGGATCATCATGCTGTTCGTCTGGGCCTTCGACAAGACGGCCAACCCCAACAAGTCGAACTACGCCAAGGCGACGCTCATCCTCGCCGGGATCGTCATCGCCATCTACGTGCTGTTCCTGATCCTCATCGTCGCCGTCGGGTTATCCACCACGAGCTACTGACGCCCCGGACGCCGCGATCGGCAAGAATGGTGCTGTGGTGATCCTGCTCACGTGGCCCGACGACGTCATCCTGATCGGCCTGACCATCCTGGCGGCGCTCGTCTCCCACGGCGTGCTGGTCTTCGCCGTGACCAGGATCGTGCGGCGGCTCACCGCCCACGACCCGCTGTCGTCGGACAAGATCGGGGCCCGCGCCGCCCGGGTCATGGCCGCGACCAGCGGGCTGTCCCTGGAGCGGCACCGCCAGCGCACCATGACCCTCGGCAGCCTGCTGCGCAACCTCGTGACGGTCGCGATCTACTCGGTGATGATCCTGACCATCATGTCGATCCTCGGCATCCCGATGGCTCCCCTGCTGGCTTCCGCCGGGGTGGGCGGTATCGCCCTCGGCTTCGGCGCCCAGGCCCTCGTCAAGGACTTCTTGTCGGGTGTCTTCATGATCGCCGAAGACCAGTACGGCGTCGGCGACCACGTGCGGATCGGCGAGATCAGCGGCACCGTCGAAGAGGTCACGCTGCGGATCACCAAGATCCGCGACGCCAGCGGCATGGCCTGGTACATCCGCAACGGCGAGGTGTTGACCGTCGGCAACGTCTCCCAGGGCTGGTCGACCGCGATCATCGACATCCCCGTCGCCTACGACGAAGACCCTGAGCGCGTCCTCGGCCTGCTGGAGGGCGTCGCCAGCGAGCTCGACACCGACGAGGTGTGGTCGCAGCACCTGCTGGACACCCCGGTGGTCGCCGGGGTCGAATCCATCGCTGGCGGCACCATGACCCTGCGGCTGATCGCCAAATGCGCCCCCAACCAGCAGTTCGGGGTGCAGCGGGAGCTGCGCCAGCGGGCCAAGAGCGCACTGGACGCCGCCGGCATCCGCGGCCCCCGGCTACTGATGGGAGAGACCCGATGAAGACACTCGTCCTGGGCGGGGCGCGGTCGGGCAAGTCGACCTACGCCGAGGAGCTGATGGCCGGGCTCGGCCCGATCGACTACGTCGCCACGGCCCCCGACCGCCCGGGCGACGCCGAGTGGGCCGAGCGGGTCCGCATCCACCGGGAGCGCCGCCCCGGCCACTGGCGGACGCTGGAAAGCCCCGACCTGGCGGCCGTGCTCGCCGCCACCGGGGTCCCCGTGCTCGTAGACTGCGTCGGCGTCTGGCTGACCACCCAGATGGACCAGGCTGGGGTTTGGGATGAGGCGCCGGGCTCCCGCCAGGCTCTGGACGCCGCAGTGGATGCCCTTGTCGCCGCTTGGTCGTCGACGCCGAGACAGGTCGTGGCAGTCAGCAACGAGGTGGGGCTCGGGGTGGTGCCCGCCACCGCGTCGGGACGCCGCTTCCGCGACGAACTGGGACGGCTCAACATGGCGCTGGCCGCGGCGGCCGACCGGGTGTGGTTCGTCGCCGCGGGGCTGCCGCTGCGCCTCAAGTGACCCCGGGATTCCGGACGCGCCCGCGCGGCGGGAGCGCTGATAGGGTGCCGGGCATGCGGTACCTCCCAAGCGCGATCGGGGTGTTCACAGTGCTACCGGCACCGGTCATCGACCTGGACCGCACGGTCGCGCGGCACCTGATCCTGCGGCTCCCGCTCGTCGGCGCGGTCCTCGGCGGCATCGCCGCGGTCATCGGTCTCGCCCTGGGCTGGTACAGCCGCAACAACCAGCTCGGCGCGGCGGTGGGGCTCGCGGTGCTGGCGGCCTGCACCGGCGCGATGCACCTGGATGGGCTGGCCGACACCGCCGACGGTCTCGGCTCCCGCAAACCGCCCGAGGAGGCCCTGGACATCATGCGCCGCTCCGACATCGGCCCGATGGGGGTGGCGACGCTCGTCCTGGTGCTCGTGCTGCAATGGGCGGCGCTGAGCGGGCTACCGCCAGTCATCATGGCCGCGGCCCTCGTCGCCGGACCCATCGTCGGGCGGGCGGCGTGCGTCCGGGCGACCGGGGCCTGGCGTCCAGGGGCGCGGCAGAGCGGCTTCGGGGCCCTGTTCACCCAGGTGACCTCGCGGCGCTCGGCCTGGTGGACGCTCGTGGCGACCCTGGCCGGGGTCTGGGCCATCGGGCTGGTCGCCATCACCATCGAAGACTTCGCGTCCCACCCGCACCTGCTCGGTATCCCCTCGGCCTACCTGGAAGTGCTGCTGCACCTCAGCGTCCTGGACACCCTGTGGTTCGTCGCCGCGGCCATCGTCGCGCTGCTGGTGGGCTCGGTCGCCACGCACCGCTTCCAGGCCCGGTTCGGGGGCCTGACCGGCGACACCTTCGGCGCCATCATCGAACTGTCCACGCTCGCGTTCTGGCTGGTGGCCGCGGGCACCCGCTGAAGCCGCCAGCACGGCACCGCGACACAGCCCCGCGTTTCCGTTCCCGTCCGTGGCGGGCCTAAGATCGGCAAGGTCAACGAGAGACCGGG
>JAUMWV010000031.1:18280-25706 GCA_030529455.1 Propionibacteriaceae bacterium
CGATTTGCGTGGGGTCGTGGACCTGTTGTCCTCGGCCATCTACACCACCCCCAGCGTCTACCTGCGCGAACTCATCCAGAACGCCACCGACGCCATCTCGGCGCGCCGCCAGCACGACCCGTCCTGGAGCAGCGGCGGCATCGTCATCACCCCCGCGGGGATCTCGGGGCCGAACCTGAGCGTCCGCGACGACGGGATCGGCCTGACCGCCGACGAGATCACCGACTTCCTCGCCACGGTCGGCAGCTCCCTGAAACGCGACACCTTCGGGCTGCCCGCCGAGGGCATGCTCGGCCGGTTCGGGATCGGTCTGCTCAGCGCCCTCATGGTCTCCGACGAGATCCGCGTCCGCACCCGCTCGGCGCGGGGTGGGCCGAGCCTGGAATGGGTGGGACGCGGCGACGGCACCTTCACGCTGCACGAACTGGGCGAGGACCTTTCGGTCGGCACCGAGGTGATCCTGCACACCAGGCCGGACGATTCCCGCCTCGTCGGGCCGGACGCGGTCCGGCGGCTGGCGCAGCACTACGCCCGGTATCTTCCCGTGCCGATCACCGTCGGCCAACACGACCGGCCCGTGTCGGTCACCGAACCCCCGCCGTTTCTCTCCGCCGACCGCGACACGGTGCTCGGTTTCGGCGCCGACCTGATCGGGGCCCAACCCTTCGACGCGATCGCCCTCGACATCCCGCTGACCGGCACCCGCGGCGTGGCCTATGTGCTGCCCCACCCCGTGCCGCCGAACTCCGGCGGCGCCCACCAGGTGTATTGCCGCCGGATGCTGGTCAGCGAACGCTGCCGCGACATCGTCCCCGAGTGGGCGTTCTTCGCCCGGGTGGTGCTGGACTCGACCGGGCTGAACCCGACGGCGTCCCGGGAGGGCCTCATCGACGACCCGGCCCTCGGCGCGACCAGGGACGCCATCGGCGCGACCCTGCGGGCCTGGATCTCGCGGCTCGCCGCGACCGACCCGCTGCGGCTGGAGGCCTTCGTCGCGACGCACTACCTCGGGCTGAAGGCCCTGGCGGTGCACGACGACGAGATCGCGCCGCTGATCGTGCGGCTGCTGCCGCTGGAGACCTCCCGCGGGCTGCGCACCATCGGTGAGATCGTCGCGCACTCGACCGAGATCTCCTACGTGCCCACCACCGACCAGTTCCGGCAGGTCAACGCGCTCAGCTCGAACCGCCAGGTGGTGGTCAACGCCACCTACACCTGGGACGCCGAGGTGCTGCACCGGCTGCCGTCCCTGATCCCCGGCGTCATCGTGCGCGAGGTCTCCGTCAACGCGATCCTGGACCGGCTGGAGGCCGTACCCGCCCCGGAACGGGCCACCGCGCTCCGGTTGGAGGCCCGGGCCGGTGCCGTGCTGTCCGCCTGGGAGGCCACGGCCGCCGTGCGGCTGGCCAGCAGCGGCGACGTCCCGGCCTTCCTGCTGACCGACCCCGACCTGTTGCGCCGCTCGGAGCGGCGCAAGGCCCGCGAGAACGGCTCGTCCCGGTGGGCGGGCATCCTCAACGCCCTCGACCAGGCGACCGCCAGCCGGGACGCGGCCGCGGGTACCACCGTGCTGCTGAACTGGGCGAACCCACTCGTGCGCCGCCTGGCGGACGTCGAGGAGGTGGTGTTCGCCCGGTCGGTGCGGCTGCTGTACCTGCAGGCCGTGCTGGCCACGGGGCGTCCGCTGACTAGCGCCGAGAGCGAGGCCCTGACTTCGACCCTCACCGACCTGATGATCCTGGGACTGGGCGACACCGGGGCCCAGCCCACTTCGAAGGAGATGACATGAGCGATGCCGTCCACAGGATTCGCGCCCTATTGTGTGCCTCAGACCGGACCATGTGGGGGCCCGAGTGCGGCGCCCTGCTCGCCGAGGCCGTGGCGCTGGCCGACGCGTCCGGGGAGGAGCAGTACGCCTACGCCGCCCGGATGAGGCAGTGCGTCAACGCGTCCTTCACCAACGACAACGAGCTGCTGCTGGCGAGCTTCGCCGTCTGTGAGGGGATGCACGCCAGCGACCCGCTGCGCTTCCCCGCCAACCCCAAGGACATGAAACCGGCCGGGGAGGGGTACGGCTACGTCGACCTCTACTGGATCTGGAAGTGGATACCCGGCCTCCTGATCGAGAGCCCGGAGTTTCCCCCCGCGACCATCGGCGAGGCGATCGCCGACCTGGAGCGGGCCTACCGGGACGCCGGGCTGCCCGAGAAGGCGCCGCTGCAGCGCCGCTTCGCGTGGGCGATCGAGCGGGGAGACCGGGACGAGACGCAGGCCTGGATCGACCGGCTCGCGGAACTGCCCGACGACGAGCACTCCGACTGCCCGGCCTGCGCCCGGTCGCGGCTGATCGAGGGAGAGCTGCTGCTCGGCCACACCGAGCGGGCGCTCACGCTGCTGGAGCAGATCGCCGAGGGTGGTTACGAATGCAACCACGAACCGGCCCTGGCCTATTCGCACTGCCTGGACGCCCTCGCCGAGGCCGGGCAGGCGCACCGGATCAGCGCCGGGATCGACGAGATCCTGTCGAACGAGGACGTGGTCTCGGAATCGGTCGGCGCCATCTCCCGGCTCGGGGCGTTCCTCGTCCGGGCCGGGGAACCGGGGCGGGCGCTGGCGCTGCTGCGGCGCATCGTGCACCGCATGGCCGAGGCCCCGATGGAGATCTCCACGCACGAGTCCCTGCTGGCCGCGCTCGCGGTCGCGGCCCGGGTCAACGCCGCGGCCGGGCACGCGGCGGCGCCGGTGCCGGAGGCAGACGACCCCCGCCTCGCGCACTACTTCGGTTCCCCGGCGGGCGGGCACACCCTGGCCACGCTCGCCGAGGCGGCCGCGGTGGCGGCCCGCGACCTGGCCCGCCGCTTCGACGAGCGCAACCAGACCGGAGCCCACACCGAACGGGTCGAGGAGGTGCTGCGCGACGGCGTCCGCTACCAGCTGGAGCTGACCCTGCCGGTCGACCCGGCGATGGCGTTCGCCGACCTCGCGGTCGGGGCGGAGTCCCTGTTCCGCGTCGACGATTCCCCGGTCGCCGAACCGGCCGACACCGCCTCGGCGCTGAACGCCGTCTACCACCTGCACGTGGGCGGACGCAACGAGGACGCGGTCGCGCTGGGCCGCCGCTGGCTGCCGCGCATCGAGTCGGGGCTGGACCGGGGGGTGTTGTTGCACGCGCTGGCCGCCGCCACCGCGCAGCTCGCCGGGGCCGAGGCCGCCGCCCCGCTGGCCGACGAAGCCCTCGCCAGCCTCCAGGGGGCGGGGTTCGGCGATATCGCCGCCGCCCTGGCGGCGCTGGGCCGGGCGTTCTACACCGCCAGCGGGGACCACGAGGAGACCGTGCCCGAGACCGTGACCCGGCTGGAGGCCGAGGGCACCCCCGCCGGGGTCCTCGGCTTCGCGATCAGTTTCGAGCCGTACCCGTTCGTCGATGCTGGCCTCATGGACTATGCGCTGCGCCTGCTCGACCAGACCGATATCGTCACCGTGCAGCTCGGCCAGGACAACCCGTGGGCTGCCCTACCCTTCCTGGCCAAACTCAGCCTGGCCCGCCTGTCGGACGCCCCGGCCGAGCAGATCGACCAGCTGCTCCAGGCCGCACCGGAGCCGAGAAGCGACCAGGCCCGGGCCGCCTACCACGCCTGCCGTGCCGAGGTGGCGGGCAGGCGCGGCGACCACGCGGGCGCACTGGCCGAGGAGCTGCAGGTGCACCAGGCCTTCGCGCCCTGGGGTTCGCCGATGAAGCGGGCGCTGACGGCGCTGGGCCTGGCCCAGCGCGCCGCCGCGGCCGAGGCGGTGCCCGAGCTGCTCTCGGCGGTGGACTTCCTGGAGCGCATCGCACCGTCGCTGCAACCGGAGCAGGCCTCCCAGGTCCTCGTGGATGCCGCGATCCTCGAAGCCCGGGCCGGACGCCCGGAGGCCCACCGGACGGCGGAGGCCGCGGTGTCGCTGGCCCAGGTGCCAGAAGAACCCGACGGCTCCCTGCTCGGCCGGGCCCACCGCGAGTTCGGCCACATCCAGGTCGCGATGCGGGAGACCCGCCCCGCGATCCAGTCCTTCCTCGCCAGCGCCGCCGCCTTCGAGGAGGGTGGGGACTACCGGGAGGCGGCCGAGAGCGCGCTGTTCGCGTCCTACAACGAACTCAACCTGGGCAACGTGGTGTCGGCTGGCCGGATCGCCGAGGCCGTGCTGAAAGCCGTGCCCAGGCTGACCGACCCGTGGGCGATCGAGACCAGCGCGCGCCACGTGCTGGCCGACGCCGCGGCGAGGGCGGGGGCAGACCGCGTCCCGGACGAGACCGTGCAGGCCGCCTTCGACGAGGCGCTGGCCGCCTCGGGGCGCGCCCCGGAGCCGGACCAGGCGGCCGCCAGCCGGGAGCGCATCCTGGTGTCGCTGGCCGAGTGGCTGCTCGTCCGCAGGCGCCCGGTGGACGCGGTCGCACCGGCCCGGGAAGCCGCGGAGCTGACCCGCGGGGCCGGTGACCATCCCCGCTACGGGGTCGCCGCGGCCACCCTGCTGCGCGCCCTGTGCATCCTCGCCCGGGAGGACGACCGCTACCTGGGCGAGGCCAGGAGCCTCGCGGCCGACCTGCTCGCCGACCAAACCCTGGACCACCTCCACGACGAGGTGACCCGCCTGTGCAGTGGACTGCCTGAGGACACCACCGACCAGAACTGACCTCTTCCAACCCGAAAGGAGCACGCCATGAGCATCTTCAGCGACATCAACCCCGAGGGCAGCGCGAGCCCCGCCTTCCACCGGGACCGCTGGCCCGCGATCCTCACCAGCATGGAGATCAAGCACGGCATCGACGACGACGGCGACTGCTTCGCGGACTGGGACACCGCGCGGGTGTTCTTCGAGGGACGCGGCAAGAACGCCGAGATCCTCGTCGTCCGCGGCATCTGGGATTTCCACCCGCCCGCCAGCGCCTACGAGAAGGTGGCGCTGTTCACCTGCCAGTGGAACGCCACGCACCTGTGGCCCCGCGCCTCTGTGCACAAGTACCCCGAGGACGACGAGTGCCTGGTGTTCGGCGACCTCATCATCGACTGCGAGACCGGGGTTGACGACGAGTTCGTGCGCCAGCAGGTGCGCTGCGCGCTGTCGACCATCTTCGAGATGTTCGAGGAAGCGGGCAAGGCCTTCCCGGAGCACACCGGGTGGCACAACGTCGGCGCGGACTCCTGAGGTTCTCCACCCCGGGTGGCGGTGCGTCCGCCGCCCGGGGTGACTGCCCCCTTGAGCGCGCCGTAGTCTGGGTGTGCACGAAATCGCGTGAGATGCACGCTTCAGGTGATGCCGCCACGGTTTGGCGGCACCGACGTAGAGGATGTCCATGGCACGACCAGCACGAGGGGCGAATGCCGCCTCCCCCCGGCCGAAGGCTGGGGTCAAGACCTGGATCAAGCGCATTCTGTTCAGCGGTTTAGTCGTTTTCCTGCTCAGCGCCCTGGCTGGGCTGGTCGGCGTGGCGTGGCTCTACATGACGGTCACGCTGCCCGACCCGAACAAGGACTTTCAGACCAACACCACCGTCATCTACTACCGCGACGGCCAGACCCCGATGGGCGACTTGTCGGTGCAGAACCGGGAATCGATCGCCTACGCCGAGATGCCCCAGAACATCAAGGACGCGGTCGTCGCGATCGAAAACAAGGACTTCTGGACCGACAAGGGCATCTCGCTGTGGGGCATGGCGCGGGGAGCCTATTCGATCCTGACCGGCGGAAACGTGCAGGGCGGCTCGACCATCACCCAGCAGTACATCAAAATCTTGTACCTCACCAGCGACCAGAACGTCACCCGGAAGGTGAAGGAACTCGTCCTGGCCTACAAGATGGGCCAGCAGCTGCCGAAAGAGAAGATCCTGGAGGGCTACCTCAACACGATCTACTTCGGGCGCGGCGCCTACGGCATCCAGGCCGCCGCGAAGGCGTTCTACGGAGTGGAGGCGAAAGACCTCACCCTGTCCCAGGCGGTGGCCCTCGCCGCGGTGCTCAACGACCCGGGCGGTTTCAACCCGCCCAACGGCAACGTGAAGCTGCTGCTGGAGCGCTACCAGGTGACCCTCAACAACATGGTCGACATGGGCACCATCACCAAGGCCCAGCGCGACGAGATCTACTACGAACTTCCCGACTTCCCCCAGCAGGAGAAGGACTCCCGCTACGGCGGCCCCAAGGGCTTCCTGATGAACATGGTCGAGCGGGAACTGGCGGCCAACGGGTTCACCGAGGCCGAGATCAAGGGCGGCGGGCTGCGGGTCACCACCACCATCGACCCCGCCTTGCAGGACGCGGCGGTCAAGGCCGCCCAGTCCAACATCTCCGCCGCCGGGAAGAATGCCCGCAAGGGTGCCGACCCGGCCCTGCTGCGCGCCGGGCTGGCGTCCGTCGAGGTCGGCACGGGCGAGCTGCTGGCGATGTACGGCGGGCCGGATTTCGTCAACGACTCCCGCAACTGGGCGACGACGCCGCGTCCCACCGCGTCGGTGTTCAAGATCAACGCGCTGGTCGCGGGCCTGCAGAACGGCATGAGCCTCAGCACCAAGCTGGATGGGAAGAACAACCTGCTGCCGCCGGGCGACAAGACCCCGGTGAAGAACGCGGGCAACGCCAACCACGGCCAGATCAGCCTGGAGAGCGCGACCGCGAAGTCGTCCAACACCGCATTCGTCGACCTGGTGCTGAAGCTGCCCGACGGCGCGAACAAGGTCATCAAGGCCGCCAACGACCTGGGCATCCCGACGGGTTCCGGCAGCGACTGGGACCCCAACCACCGGATCGCGCTGGGGTCGGCCGAGGTGAGCCCGCTGCACCAGGCGGGTGCGCTGGCGACCCTGGCCGCCGGTGGCCGCCAGGTGAACCCGCACATCGTCAAGGAGGTCAAGGACCTGTCCGGCAAGGTGGTCTATTCCGCCAACAGCACCGGGGAGCAGCGGATCGCCAAGGACGTCGCCGCGGACGCCACCTACGCCCTGACGAAGGTGGTCTCGGAGGGGACCGGCCGCAGCCTGCAGGCGCTGCGCTACCCGGCCGCGGGCAAGACCGGCACCCGCGACATCGACAACAAGACCTACGCGGCCTGGTTCGCTGGCACCACCATGCAGGTCTCGACCGCGGTGGTCTTCGTCGCGGGCGAGGGCGGCAACGAGGACCTCAACCCCTTCCGGTCCTCCGGCGCGAACTTCTACGGTTCGAGCTACCCGGCCTCGACCTGGCTGGACTACATGAAGGTCGCGATGCAGGGCAAGGAACGGGTCGACTTCCCCAGCCCGGCCTACGTCAACGGCGGTTCGAAGAACAACTCCGACGGGTCCGACCCGACCGAGACCCCCGAACCGACACCGGAACCGACCGAGGAACCGACACCCACCCCGGAACCGGAACCGGAACCGATACCAATACCAATACCATATGAGCCGTTGCGA
>JAUMWV010000087.1 GCA_030529455.1 Propionibacteriaceae bacterium
GAGGCCGACTCGGGTGAGGGCGAACTGGACGCGGGGTTCTGGGACGACGGCGGGGCCGAGGACGGATTCTGGGAAGGCGGGGGAGAGGACTGGCTGTCCTGGCTCGGGTCTCCGGAACCCTCGCCCTGTGTCGGCAGCGGTGGTGGAGGGGACTGGGGCGGTGCGTTCTGGAACAGCAGGAGCGCGAGGAGGATGGCCAACGCGGCCAGCAGGATCATCAGCAGCCACGAGGTGAACATCGTCACCCACCCGGCACGGTCGGCGCGGCCAGGCCAGGGCAGCGGCCACAGCCGGTGGGCCCCGGGGGCGGTCTCGTCGATCCAGTGCAGCTGGAAACCGGGGCCGCTCGGCTGGCTGAGCGGCGGCGCCGTGGTCAGGTCGATGCTGGTGAGGATGCGCTGGGCCTCGGTCACGGCGGCGACGGTGCCGTCATAGGCCAGCGCGGCCCACGGGGCGAGCGGGACCGGGACGGCGGCGGTGGGGTCGTCCTCCTCCCCGCGGAAGCGGTGCCCGAGGCGTCCCTCGTCCTGGCCCTCCCCGCCGCGGGCGATCACGGTGTCGATGTGCAGCTTGTTGATCTCGCCCGAGAACCGGGCCCTCGCGGCCGCGTCCGAGGCGGCTCCCTGCGAGGTCATGATGAGCATGACGGTCTCGTCGGAGCCGTCCTCGTGGGCGGCGAAGGCCACCCCGGCCGGTGTCGCGGTCAGTCTCGCGTCCAGCCAGAAGTCGCCCACCTTCGCCGGGTCGCTCGGCAGCAGCGGGGACAGCTGGGCGGGTGTATCGGGGGCGGGTGTGTCGCTCATCGCAGTCAATGACACCACATCGTGGCCGGATTCGCCCGTTGCCATGCGGGAGCTGCTTGCCTGGCGCGGTATCGTGTCGCCTGTTACCGAGAGCAGGAGATTCTGGACAAGTGAGCGAACCGACATCGCAACCCGCGGCGCTGAGCACCTCAGAGGCGGCCACCCTGCTGGGTGAGGCCATCGCTCAGGTACAGCGGATCATCGTCGGCCAGGAACACATGGTCGAGCAGCTCATGGTGGCGCTGCTGGCCAAGGGGCATTGCCTGCTGGAGGGTGTTCCGGGGGTCGCCAAGACCCTGGCCGTCCGGTCCTTCGCCACGGTGGTCGGCGGGGAGTTCGCCCGCATCCAGTTCACCCCCGACCTGGTCCCGAGCGACATCGTGGGAACCCGGATCTACTCGGCCCGCAGCGAGACTTTCGAGATCGAGCTGGGGCCGGTCTTCGTCAACTTCGTGCTCGCCGACGAGATCAACCGGGCCCCGGCCAAGGTGCAGTCGGCGATGCTGGAGATCATGGCCGAAAAGCAGGTGTCCATCGGCGGCAAGACCTACCCGGCGAAGAATCCATTCATCGTGATCGCCACGCAGAACCCCGTGGAGTCCGAGGGCGTCTATCCGCTGCCCGAGGCCCAGCGCGACCGTTTCCTGCTCAAGGTGGACGTGCCCTATCCGCGCGGTAACGAGGAGTTCGAGATCCTGCGGCGGATGAGCGTCACACCGCCCACCGCGTCGCCGGTGCTCAACACCGACCTGGTCATGCGGCTGCAGGACATGGCGAGCAAGGTGTTCGTGCATAACCTGGTCGCCGAGTACATCGTCCGGCTGGTGCTGGCGACCAGGACCCCGGGGGATTTCGGGATGCCCGACCTGACCTCGGTGATCCAGATCGGCTGCTCCCCGCGCGCCACGCTCGGCCTCGTGGCGGCCGCCCGGGCGCTCGCGCTGATCCACGGGCGGGACTACGTGCTGCCCACGGATGTGCAGGCCGTCGCCCGCGACGTGATGAGCCACCGCCTGGTGCTGGGCTTCGACGCGGTCGCCGACAACATCGAACCCCGGCACGTGGTGGAGCGGATTCTGGCCATGGTGCCCCCGCCGACCCCGGTATGGACTCAGCAGCAGCGGGAGACCGCCCACGCCCAGCACCGCCACCAGCCGGAGTTCCAGAGCTAGGAGATGAGCAACCCGCCAGTCCAGAGCTTCCTGCCGCCAGCGGAGCCGCCCGATCTCGGCGTCGCACGGACGGTGCTCGCCTCCCCGACGGGTCCGAGCCTGCCGCTGAACAAACTCGCCCCGGAGGCGGCGCTGCGCAGGCTGGAGCTGACCATCGTCCGGCGGCTGGAGGGTTTCCTGCATGGCGACCACCTGGGTCTGCTGCCTGGGCCCGGAAGCGATACCAACGACGCCCGGCCCTACGTGCCTGGCCAGGATGACGTGCGTCGCATGGACTGGGCCGTCACCGCCCGCACGACGGTGCCGCACGTGCGCGACACCATGGCCGACCGGGAACTGGAGGTGTGGGCGCTGCTCGACGTGACCCCATCGATGAACTGGGGCACCGAGGGCATCACCAAACGTGACCTGGGCATCGCCGCGATCGCCACGATCGGCTTCCTCAGCCAGAAGATGGGCGACCGGTTCGGCGGCATGCTGATGCGCCAGGACAGCATCAAGCGGCTGCCCGCCCGGTCGGGCCGCACCGCGCTGTATGGCCTGCTGCGCAGGATGCTGACCGAACCCATCGTCCCTGACCGGGCTCCGGGGTCGAACACCCTGGCCGTCGGCATCGAGCAGCTCACCCGCACGCAGCGCCGCCGGGGCATGCGCGTCGTGGTGAGCGACTTCCTGACCCCGGGGGAGTCGGAACTGGACCCCAACGTGGCGCCGGAGTGGGAGCGTCCGCTGCGCAGGCTCGCGGTGCGTAACCAGGTGTTGTGCATCGAGGTCGTGGACGCCCACGAGGTCGACTTCCCCGACATGGGAGAACTGCTGATCCGGGACCCAGAAACGGATTTCGCCCGCTTCGTCAATACCTCCGATGCGGGCGCGAGGGAGCGCATGAACGCCGCTACCCGGGCCCAGCGGGAGCGTGTCCGGGTGGCCATGCGCCGGGCGGGCGTGGGGCACATCCAGCTGCGCACCGACCGGGACTGGGTGCAAGACATCGCCAGGTTCGTGCTGGCCTACCGCCGGGTGGCGAGCATGCTGCACGCGCCGCCCCAGGGGGTGTCGCGATGATCCCCGAGTTTCTGACGCCGGAGCGGCTGTGGGCGTTGCTGGCCTTGCCGGTGCTGATCGCCGCCTACCTGCTGGCGCTGCGGTTCAG
>JAUMWV010000032.1 GCA_030529455.1 Propionibacteriaceae bacterium
GGCCATACTGGCCCTGCTGGCCGTACGGGTCCTGGTACGATCCGGGCTGATATTGAGACACGGGAATCCCCCTTCGGTGCTGTCTGCTGGCGTGTACTAACTGTAGTGAGCGAGGATACTAAGAATCAGGCACCTCGCCCGACGCTCTGCGGAAGTTTACTCAAGTCCCACGCCAGAAGCTCGACGGCTTGATCGAACGCGAACCGGTCGGTCATGCCGCCGACATAGGTCACGGCGCCGCGCACGATGTCGGGAGTGAGGTATTCCGGGGGTAGCAGGTGCGGGTGTTCGGCGTAATACTCCACGAGGGAGCGCAGCACGCTAATCACCGCGACCGACTGGGCGACCGAATCGGGGCGGGTATAGATCCGTTCGTGGTTGAACGCGCGCAGGGCCGCCAGCGCGGCCGCCGTGGTGGCGTCCATCCCGATCTTCCCGGATTCGCTGGAGGTGGTGACGAGTGCGGTGATGAAGGTGCGCAGCTGGTCGCGCCGCGTCGTGCCAGCGACCTCGCGGACGATCTGCGGCAGCTCCGACGGGCCGACGATCCCCGCGCAGATCGCGTCCTCCAGGTCGTGGGCGCAATAGGCGATCCGGTCGGCCCACGACACGATCTCCCCCTCGACGGTCTGCGGGGCCGGGCGCGACCAGGAGTGGTTGCGGATACCGTCCAGGGTCTCGGCGCACAGGTTGAGGTTGCTCAGGACGACGTCTGCTCCCCACGGGCCGTGGTCGTAACCCTCGGGGATGAAGGCGTCGAAGGCGTCCTCGGAGGCGTGCCCGCCGGGACCGTGACCGCAGTCGTGGCCGAGCGCGATGGCCTCGGCGAGGGTGACGTTGACCCGCAGGCCCCGCGCGATCGACACCGCGCACTGGGCGACCTCGAGGGCGTGCGTCAGCCGGGTGCGCTGGTGGTCGCGGGGGAACACCACCACCTGGGTCTTCCCGGCGAGCCGACGAAAGGCCGGGGAGTGGACGATCCGGTCGCGGTCCCGCTCAAAACAGGTGCGCATCGGGTCCGGCTCCTCCCCGATGGCGCGGTGCCCAGCACCCCTGGACAGGGTGGCGCCGGGGCGCAGGGCGCGGGCCTCGGCCTCTTCCCTGGCGAGCCGGTCGTGGACGGGTAGCGCCGCGAACCCGGCGTGGGAGTCAGCGTGCGCGCTGACCACACCATCGTGGGCGTGCCCACGCATCGTCGCGGCCCAGGCCCGGGCGCGGGGGAGGTCGGTCTCAGCCACTGTGGGTTCCTCTCAGGTGCTCGGATCATGGCCGCAGCCGGGCCACGAGGTCAGGGGGTAACAGCCAGGCGCGCCGGACGAAGGCATGGGCGGCGGTGACGGTCATGGCTTGGCCGGTCAGCACCCCGATGAGCACCAGGACCTGGGCAGCCCCCGCCTGGAGGGGACTGCCCCCGCCCATCAGGACGCCGATGAACGCTCCCGGCAGCGTGACCAGGCCCACCGTGCGGGTCTGGTCCAGGGAGGGAACCATGGCCTCTCTGGAGGATTCCGAGGTGACCTCGGCGATCGCCTCGGGGCGGGGCAGGCCGATCGACAGCGCCGCCTCGTAGGTGGCGACGCCCGAACGTAGGTCGGTGAAAGCGCGGCGTGCGGCCAGCGTGTGCGCGGTCATCATGTTGCCCACCATGATGCTGGCGATCGGAACGATCCCCGGGCCGTTGAACGGTGCCACGCCCAAGCCGTAGATGACGGCCAGCACCGGCGTCACGCCCACCGCCATGGCGACGGCCGTCCAGGGCCAGGCGCCGGAGGCGAGCACCCCGGTCCGCTTCGCGGTGGTGTAGACCCCGATGGCGAACATCACGGCGACGAAACCGAGCGCGTACACCGTCGCGCTGAGCGCGGCTACCAGGATGAGCGACACCGCCGACAGCTGGACGATGGCCCGCAGCGCCACCCACGCCACCTCCGCACCGACGCCCAGACGCCCGATCCGGCTCGCAGCGACGGCGATCGTGACGAGGACGGCCAGCGCGGCGGCCAGCCCCCAGGAGAGTTCCACGCTCACCAGGGTGAGTGTAATGCGGGGTCTGCCCCACAAGGGAAGCAGCGCAGCGGCCCGGGGCCCGCCGGATCTGCCGAGCGGGACCGCTGTGCGGTCAAGTGCATGGCGATGAGCCTGGCTGGTGCCGGCCTTCCCGAACTTGACCGCCGGGCAGCGGCCTAGGCTGCCGGGGGATAGATTTGAGCCACCAGAGCAAAGGAGCAGCCATGACAGCACGCGGAGTCAACAAAGTCGCCATCGTCGGAGCGGGGGCGGTCGGCTCAACCCTGGCCTATGCCTGCCTGGTCCGCGGCGTGGCCAGGCACGTGGTGCTGCACGACATCAACGCCGCGAAGGTGAGGGCGGAGGCGCTGGACCTGTCCCACGGCGTGCAGTTCATGCCCATGGCCGAGGTCGAGGGGTCGGACGATGTCGAGATCACCCGCGGTTCCGACCTGGTGGTGGTGACCGCCGGGGCGAAGCAGCGGCCCGGCCAGTCCCGCCTCGAACTGGCCGAGGCGACGGTGTCTTTGATGAAGGCGATCATGCCGCGGCTGGTGGAACGCTCCCCGAACGCGATCTTCCTCATGGTGACGAACCCGGTCGACGTCGTGACCTACGCGGCGCTGAAGATCTCCGGCCTGGACCCGCGCCAGCTCTTCGGCTCGGGCACGGTGCTGGATTCCTCCAGGCTACGCTTCCTCATCGCCGAACAGTGCGGGGTGGCGGTGCAGAACGTCCACGCCTACATCGGCGGTGAGCACGGTGATTCGGAGATCCCGCTGTGGAGCACGGCCAGCGTGGGCGGTGTGCCGCTGACGGAATGGCCGGGCCTCTGCCCGGACCGGCGCGAGCAGATCGCCCGGCAGGTGGTGAACGCGGCCTACGAGATCATCGAAGGCAAGGGGGCCACCAACTACGCGATCGGTCTGGCCGCGTCCCGGATCATCGAGTCGGTGCTGCGCGACGAGCGGCGGGTGCTGCCGGTCTCGACGATGCTGGCGGACTGGCACGGCATCGGCGACGTCTGCATGTCGGTGCCCACCGTGGTCGACCGGGCCGGGGCAGACGAGCGGCTGCCCGTCCCGCTGTCGGAGGAGGAACACCGGCTGATGAGCGCCAGCGCGGATTCGATCAGGTCCGCTGCCCGGGCCCTCGGCTTCTGAGCCGAGGACGGCGGCAGGAGGCCGTGGCCCGGCCGGTGTGGGTAGACTCGGCGGCGTGACGGGCCGGATCAACGAGGAAGACATCGCTGTCATCCGGCAGCGTGCCCGCATCGAGGACATCATCGGCAGCTACGTGATGCTGAAACACGCCGGTGGTGGCACGTGGAAAGGGCTGTGCCCCTTCCACGACGAGAAGACGCCCAGTTTCACGGTCTCGCCCGCCCGCGGCTTCTACTACTGCTTCGGTTGCGGCGAGGGCGGCGACGTCATCACCTTCGTGCAGCGCCACCTCAACCTCGCCTTCGTGGAGGCGGTGCAGCATCTGGCCGACCAGACCGGCGTGCAGCTGCGGATGAGCGACGACGGCAGGCCGTCGCTGCCCGCGGGCCAGCGCATCCAGATCCTCCAGGCCAACGCCGCCGCCGAGGAGTTCTTCATGGCGCAGCTGGCCTCACCCGAGGCGCTGCCCGCGAGACAGTTCCTGGACGGGCGCGGCTTCGACCGGGCCGCGGCCGAACACTTCCGGGTGGGGTATGCCCCGCGCGGCGGCCGGGCGCTCTACCAGCACCTCCGGGGCCGCGGATTCGGCGACGCCGTGCTCAAGGCGGCCGGGCTGATCCGCGACGGTGGGCGCGACTTCTTCACGGGGCGGGTGCTGTGGCCGATCCGCGACTCCGGCAAGTCGGTGCTGGGGTTCGGCGCGCGGCGGCTGTACGAGGACGACCGGCTACCCGCGAAGTACCTGAACACCCCCGAGACCCCGGTCTACAAGAAATCCCAGGTGCTCTACGGCCTCGACCTGGCCCGCCAGCCGATCGGCAAGAAGTCCCAGGCGGTCGTGGTCGAGGGCTACACCGACGTCATGGCCGCCCACCTCGCCGGTGTCGACACGGCGGTGGCGAGCTGTGGCACGGCCTTCGGGGAAGAACACGCCCGGCTGCTGCAGCGCCTCATGGGCAACCACGACGTGTTCCACGGCGAGGTGATCTTCACCTTCGACGGGGACCAGGCGGGGCAGGCCGCCGCGCTGAAGGTGTTCAAGGGCGACCGCAACTTCATCTCCCAGACCTATGTCGCGATCGAACCGACCGGGCTCGACCCGTGCGACCTGAGGCTCCAGTCGGGGGACGCAGCGGTGCGGGAACTCGTCGCCCGGCGGGTCCCGCTGTACCGCTTCGTCATGACCAACGTCCTGGCCGGGTACGACCTCGACCGGGCGGACGGGCGGCTGGCCGCCCTGCGGGAGGCCGCGAACCTCTTGACGAGCATCCGTGACTCGTCCCTGGTCTCGGAGTACCTGCGGGAACTGGCCGGGATGGTCGGCATGGACATCGAGGAGGCCCGCCGCGAGGTGGGACGCGAACGCTCCAGGTCGCGCCGGGCCGCGCCGCTGCCAGAGGACCCGCAACCCCAGCCAGACGGGGAGCTGCCCTGGCCGGACCCGGCCGAACGGGGCCTCCTCATCGAACGCGACACCCTGAAACTGATGCTGCAGCACCCCGGGCTGTTCGACGCGGCCTGGGACGGCGTGCGGGCCGAGGATTTCCGCCACCCGGCCTACCGGCAGGTGTTCACCACGCTCGAACGGACCGGCTACCACGAGGGCTGGCTCGACGACGTCAGGGCCGGCGCCGCCTCCGACATTGAGCGGCAGCTGATCGTCGCGCTGACGGTCGAACCGGTGTGGCGGGACGATCCGGACCGGTCCTACGCCGCGGCCTACAGCGCCCGGCTGCGGCTGGTGCGGGTCATGGGTGAGGTGGAGCAGGTCCGCTCCAGGTTGCAGCGGATGGACCCGGTCGCCGACCCAGCCAGCTACCGGCAGACCTTTGAACGGCTCCTCGAACTGGAACTCGCCCGCAAGGAGCTCCAGGCCCAAAGTATCGGCAGCCCAGACTGAGGGAAGCCGACCAAGCGCGGCGGGGATCAGGCGGCACGATCGCCCTTCAGCAGTTCCCGCACCCGGGCCAGAGCGGCCTGTTCGCCGCGCCGCACCTGCCCGAGAGACAGGCCCAGCCGCCGGGCGGTCTGCTCCTGGGTGTGCGGAACGGAACCGAGGCCGTAACGCAGTTCCAGGATGGCGCGCTCCCGGTCGCTGATGTGCAGGAACCACCAGGGCGGTTCCCCGGCGAGGGCGTCCGGTTCGACCCCGCGCGCCAGGGATTCCAGCGTCGCCGGGGACACCGGAATGACATCGCAGGCCGAGTCGGCCACGCCGATCCTGCGCAGGGCACGCTGCCGCGACAGCGGCAGGTCCCGGCGCCCGCCCCTGGTGAGCGAGGCGAGGTAGGCACGGTGCCGAATCCACGGATAGGCGAAGGTGGAGAACCGGACGCCGCGGGTGTAATCGAAGCGCATGATCGCCTCGGCCAGGCCGAGGCAGGCCTCCTGGAACACGTCGTCGAGGCTGGCGCGGGCCCTCCGGGCCTCGGCACCGGCGATGCGCATGGCGAGCCTGAGGTTTGCCCGCCAGAACCGGTCCCAGGCCTGCGCCCCCATCCTGACCAGGGTGGTCAGGTCACCGGAGAGTTCCGCGGGGGCGGACGAGAGGCGCTCCCGGGCGAGGACCCCGGCCTCGATCTGGCGCGCCAGCCGGACCTCGTCGTCGCGGTCGAGGAGTTCGTCGCTGAATGCTGGAAGATGAGCCATGCCGACAGCCTCGCCGAGGGCGCCGGGGAACGCGGCCGCATCGGCGAAGCTGTGGACGAGTGGTGAGGACAACACTTCTTTTCCACAGCCCGGCACAATGGAGGCATGCGGTTGCGCCACGCCATAGACAAAACCCAGCTCGACGACCTGGCCCGCGCGGCAGGGGGCCCCGTGCGGGTCCTGGCGAGCGCGCAGGGGCCGGACACCACGGTCGTGGGCCTTGCCCACGCCTTCGCCTATCGCTCCGGCGACGGCTGGCGGCTGGTCGGTTACCACGAGCTGAACCGCGGCGGCTGGCAGGCCACAGACGGCGTGTTCTGGTGGGAGGACCTCGCGGGCGAGCGCCACGAACTCGTCCTGACCGAGACCGGCCGCTTCCCCGAACTGTTCCGGGAACGGGTCACCGCCACGCTGCTGGCCGACAAGACGGTGGGCCAGGGCACCTGCCAGGCCAGGATCGTCGCCAGAAGGAACCTGGCCGGGGTGGACGCTGAGGTGACCTGGCAGGCGTTCCCGTTGCCCGGGACCGATCCCACCCAGCCCGAGTACCGGAGGCTCGTCAGCGAGGGGATCGAACGGCTGGGGGCCGATTACGGGATCGGCTGAATATCTGCTAATGTTCCTTCTCGCGTGATCGAAAGAAAACGCTGATCCCCTGTAGCTCAATAGGCAGAGCGTCGGACTGTTAATCCGCAGGTTCCTGGTTCGAGTCCAGGCGGGGGAGCTGAACGCCCCGGGTCCATGCCCGGGGCGTTATGCATTCCCGGCCGCCGCGACCAGGCCGGGGCCCAGCCTGGTGGGCGGGGCCGAAGACGCCCCGAACCTGGCCAGCCGTCTCACCCGGCACCGGCCAGGTCCAGGGCTCAGCTCACCCCCGGACGAAACGCGGCGTCCACACCCGCCCGCCCGGGGTGACCCTGGTGTGGCTGGAACCTACGATGACCAGGCATTTCATGTCCACGGTGGTCGGGTCCAGCTCGCCTAGCGTGGTCACCTGCACCGACTCGGCGGCGCGTCCGATATCGCGGGCGATCACCACGACGGTCTCCGGGGAATGTACCCGCAGCAGCACCTCCTGGGCGCGGCCCAGCAGGTCGGGGCGCGACACCGAACGGGGGTTGTAGATCGCCAGGGCCAGGTCGGCCTGGGCGATCCGGGTCAGCCGGTTCTCGATCACCTCCCAGGGCTTGAGCCGGTCCGACAGCGACACCATCGCCCAGTCCGCGCCGAGCGCGGCCCCGGCCTTGGCTGCGGCGGCCTGCGCCGCGGTCAGCCCCGGATGCACCTCGATCTCGACGCCCGCGTAGCGCTCGTCCTGGGCGGCCTCGAAGACGGCCGACGCCATGCCGAAGATGCCCGCGTCCCCACCGGAGACCACGGCCACCCGCTCGCCCGCAAGGGCGAGGTCGAGGGCCGCGCGGGCCCGCTCCACCTCGACGGTGTTGCCCGAGGCGTGGCGCACGAGGCCCGCGCGCTGCGGGACCCGGTTCACGTAGGGGGCATAGCCCACCACGTGGTCCACCTCGGCCAGCACCTGGGAGGCCTCCGGGGTGAGCCAGCGCTCGGGTCCCGGGCCGAGGCCCACCACGTGCACCACCGCCGGGGCCGGGCTCGCGGCGGGTCCCGGGGCCGGACGGGCTCGTCCCGCCCGGTCGGCGCGCAGGTCCTGGCCCGGCACCACGACGATCGACATATAGGGCACGGTCTGTGGGTCGACCTCGCTCACCGGCGCGACGCGCTGCCGGTCCGAGGTCGCGCGTTCGACGTAGACCGCCCGCTCCAGCAGGTCCGCCTGGCGCAGGGCCTCCACGACACCGGGGAAGGTGCGGCCGAGCTTCATGATGACCGCGGCCTGGGTGTCGGCCAGCCTCCGCGCTAGTTCCGCCACGGGCAGCGTCCCGGGCAGGACCGTCAGCACGTCCTCGTGGCGGGTCAGCGGACCGACCGCCGCCGATGCCCCCTGGACGCTCGTCACGCCGGGTACGACCGAGACCTCGAACTCGTCGCGAAGCCGGTCGAATAGGTACATGAAGGAGCCGTAGAAGAACGCGTCCCCTTCGGCCAGCAGGGCCACGCTGAGCCCGGCGCGCAGCCGGTCCCGCAGCCGGTCGGCGGCCTCGTCGTAGAAGGCCGTGATGGCCTCGTAGTAGCCCTCGGTGGCGCCGGTGGTGACGGGGAACCTGAGGTCCAGCTCGTCCTGACCGTCGATGAGGTCGGCAGCGATGGCGCGTGCCACCGAGGACTTACCGGTGCCGGAGAAATAGGCCACCACGTTGGCGCCAGCGATCTCGGCGGCACCCCGGCGGGTGATGAGGCCGGGATCGCCGGGACCGACGCCGACCGCGACCAGCCTGCTCACAGGATCTCTTTTGCCGTGGCCAGCGCGTTCACGGCGGCCGCCGCCATCGCCGAACCGCCGCGGTGGCCGTGCACCGTGATCCACGGCACGGGCCCGCCGGGCAGGTCGTGCTCGGCCAGCGCCACCTTCGACTCGGCCGAACCGACGAAACCAACCGGCATGCCGACGATCGCGGCCGGGCGCGGCCCGCCGTCGAGCAGCACCTCCAGCAGGTGGAACAGCGCGGTGGGGGCGTTCCCGATGGCCACGACCGACCCCTCGAGCCGGTCCAGCCACAGCGACACCGCGGCCGCCGCCCGGGTCGTGCCCCATTCCTTGGCCAGGACGGGGGTGCGCGGGTCGCGCAGCGTGCAGACCACCTCGTTGCTGGCGGGCAGCCTCGTCCTGGTGATGCCGGAGGCCAGCATGACCGAGTCGGTCAGAATCGGCGCCCCGGACGCGAGCGCCTCCCGCGCCGCTTCGACCACACCGGGGTGGGCGGCGACCTGGCGGGTGATCTCCAGGTCGCCCGCGGCGTGCACGATCCGGGTCACCACGGTCTTCAGCAGCGGGCCGAAGGCCGACAGGTCGGCGCCGTCGCGGATCATCCCGAAGGAACGGCGATAGATCTCGTCGCCATCGGTCACGTAGTCATAGTGGCGCGCCGGTGGGCGCCCTGCGTCGAAGTCACTCATCGGGACAACTGTGCCAGAGCATCGGCGAGATTGTCAGGGTAGATGATGCGTTCGTTGGCCGAGGCGCCGCAGTGGCGCTCACAACCCGCCAGGTGTACGTGCGGGCCCCGGGCGTCCAGGATCGAGACCAGCTCGGTGGCGATCCGCATGGTCGGCTTCGTCGTGTTGCGGCAATAGGGAGCGCCCGCGCAGGCCGACACCCGGCCCCACGCCGACTCGCTGCTCACCACGAGACCAGCCGCGGCGAGCGCGTCCGCGTGCCGGGCCCCGCCGCCGACGACCAGCGCCCGCCACGGCGTGACCACGACCTCGCTGGCGACGCTCGCCAGCGCCCTGGCCGCCTCGAGGGTCAGGTCGCCCAGCGGGATGCCGACGACCAGGTCCTCGCCGATCGGGCCGGGGACCAGGGGTTCGGCTGGGGTGATCTCCACCGGATTCAGCCCGGCGAACACGGGGGAGTCGCTCGGCAGGTCCTTGATGTTCCACCGCTCCACGCCGGGGCGTTCGGCGAGGAAGGTGCGGGCGATACCGGCCATCGCCGTGACCGCGTCCCAGGGGGCGACGGGCTTGGCCCGTCCGCCCACGATGAGACGCCCCTCGTCGCTGGTCAGGCGCTGATAGGCCACGTCGAGTGGCTCGCTGAGCCCCAGGCCCGTCGAATCGGTGAACCCGAACCAGAACCGGCCCGGCAGGTCGATGAACACCGGGTCGGCGCACAGCGTGGCGTCCAGCGCCTCCACCAGCGGGCCCAGGCCGGGATTCAGCGGGTTGGCGAAGATGTTGCGGACCCGCTCGTGGCTGATCGACGGCAGCAGCCCGAGGGCCACGACCGCCTCTACCAGCGGGTCGGGCAGGGGCACCGGCAGGGTGCGGGCCTCGATGTTGCCGCGGGAGGTGAGGTGCAGGGCCGAGGACCCGTAGGAGGTCACCAGCTCGGCGAGCGAAACCAGGGTCGCGGTCTGGATGCGGCCTCCCGGTTTGCGCAGCCGCATGATCGCGCCGTCATCGGCGAGGAAGGGACGCAGGAGTCCCGGGCAGCGGTCCTTGGGTAGTCGAGCGGTCATGGGCGGCACTATACGCACCACTACCGTGGGGCCTTCCGGCAGGGGTGGCAGCATCATCAGGCAGGCGGTGGCGTGCCCGGCAGCGGCAGGCGCGCCCGTCGGCCGGGGTCGTGCCAGCGCGCCGCGTCCCTAGGCGGCGGTCAGGGTGTCGCCCGGGCGTTAGGGTGGCCTGGTGAGCTCTACGCATCCGGACACCGGTGCCCGCACCGCGCCGGTGCCGTCCCCCCGTAAGGCTGGCGGCCACCGGGGTGGGAGCGTTGACCCCGGCGGGGGAGGGCAGGCGATCGAGGTCTCGGCGGTGTGCCTGTTCGACGAATCCGGCCGCGTCCTGACCGTCCGCAAGCGCGGCACCACCAAATGGATGCTGGT
The DNA here is from genome assembly GCA_030529455.1 of Propionibacteriaceae bacterium. GTDB lineage: Bacteria > Actinomycetota > Actinomycetes > Propionibacteriales > Propionibacteriaceae > JAUMWV01. The sequence continues at coordinate 10,286 of JAUMWV010000032.1, forward strand.
TGGCGGCAAACCCGAACCCGGTGAGACCGCCCGGCAGTGTGCGCTGCGGGAGGTCGCCGAGGAACTGGGGATCCTCCTCGACGGGTCCCTCCTGCGCGGGCTCGGCACCTTCACCACGACGGCCGCGAACGAGGGGGTGCCGCTGACGGCCCACGTGTTCCGCACCGGTCAGCGGGTCGAGCCGCGGGTGTGCGCCGAACTGGAGGAGCTGCGCTGGGTCGACCCGGGCGACCCCGGGGCGGACCAGGCCCCGCTCAACACCGATCTGGTGTTTCCTCTGCTGGTCGCGGAGAGGCAACGCCGATCCAGGCGCGGCTGAGGTCGGCGGAGGCGACGACCCGCTGGCCGGGACGCAGCCGCAGGGCGGTCGCGGAGCGGGGCAGGAACACCCGGACCCCGTCGTCGGTCACGGCGGTCCACCCCTCGGGGGTCGCTTCGGCGATCGTGAGGTTGCTGCTCGTCACCGGGCCAGCCTAGGCGATACCCTCTGAACTCATGCAGCTACTGCCCCTCGACCAGGTCAACCAGGAACCGGTGGAGCCGACCTTCCGGAGGCTGGGCCTGGTTGCCCACGCGGTCCTCAACAAGATCACGATCCGGGACTGGCGGGACCAACACAAGGTGCCACGCACCGGCGGGGTGATCTTCGTGGCCAACCACATCGGCAATTTCGATGTGCTCGCACTCGGCGAGTACCTCATCTGGTCGGGCCGGTGGCCACGCTTCCTCGGTAAGAGCGACATCTTCCGGCTGCCACTGCTCGGGCACCTGGCCCGGGCCTGTGGCCAGATCCCGGTAGAGCGCAGGTCTGTGCGGGCCAAGGACGCGCTGCTCCACGCCGCCAAGGCGCTGGACGAGGGCAAGGCGGTCGTGCTGTATCCCGAGGGGACCATCACCGGCGACCCCGACGTGTGGCCCATGGTCGCGCGCACCGGCGCCGCCCGGCTGGCTCTCCAGACCGGCTACCCGGTGGTCCCGCTCGGCCAGATGGGCGCCCAGCTGGTGCTCGGGCAGAAGCGGCTCACCTGGCCCAGGCTCATACCGAAGAAGACGATGTCGGTGATCTGCGGCGACCCGATCGACCTTAGCGCGTTCCGGGGCCTCGACCTCACCAAGGAGGTACTGGAGGAGGTGAGCGACCTCATCATGGACGAGATCACCCGGCTGGTCGAGCAGATCCGCGGGCAGCGGGCCCCGCAGGAACGTTACGACATCCGGGTGGGCAGGCGTGTACCCCGTCGGCGTTAGACTTTCCTGGCACCCGACCGACAAGGAGAGACAGTGAGCGACCGCGTCCGTGTAGCGCTGATCTTCGGCGGCGACTCGCCCGAACACGGCGTGTCCTGCCTCACCGCGGCCAGCGTGCTGACCGCCATCGACAAGAACCGTTACGAGGTGATCGGGGTCGGCATCACCCGCAGCGGACGCTGGACCCAGGTCAGCCACGACCAGATCCTCGGCTACCGGATCGTCGACGGCCAGGTGCCGAGCGTCGCCGACGACACCCCGGACGCCGTGTGGCTGCGTACCGCCGCGGGGTGTGAGGTCGCCACCCGCGACGGCGACGGGCTGCGCGACCTCCACGGCGTCGATGTCGCCTTCGCTCTGCTGCACGGCCCCTTCGGCGAAGACGGCACCATCCAGGGGCTGTTCGAGATGATGGGCACCCGCTACGTCGGGTCGGGTGTGGCGGCGAGCGCGAACGGCATGGACAAGCACCTGATGAAGGTGATCTTCGAGTCCGCGGGGCTGCCCGTGTGGCCCTACGTCGCCTTCGACGCGCTGGACTGGCGAGACGAGCGCGACCGGGTGCTGGCCAGGATCGGCGCGCTCAGCTACCCCCTGTACGTCAAACCCGCCCGCGGCGGCTCGTCGCTGGGCATCAGCCGCGTCGCCGACCCCTCCGGCCTGGCCGAGGCGATCGCCGAGGCCCAGCGCTTCGACCCGAAGGTGATCGTGGAGCAGGGCTTCACCGGCGCCCGCGAGATCGAATGCGCCGTCCTCGGCGACCCGGACGCCCGGCAGGGGTGCCGCACCTCCCTGACCGGTGAGATCCGGGTGGTCAAGGACGGCGGATTCTACGATTTCGAAGCCAAGTACATCGCCGACGACCAGGCGGAGCTCGACGTCCCCGCTGACCTTGCCCCGGAGGTCTCCGAGCGGGTGCAAGACCTCGCCAGGCGCGCGTTCCGGGCGGTGGGTGCCGAGGGGCTGGCCCGGGTGGACACCTTCGTGACCTCCGATGGGCAGGTGTGGCTGAACGAGATCAACACCATGCCCGGTTTCACCCAGATCTCCATGTACCCGGCGCTGTGGCAGGCCAGCGGGCTGTCGTATCCCGGCCTGGTGGGACGCCTGATCGAGCTGGCCCTGTCGCGGCCCCTCGGCCTGCGCTGATGGCGTGGCGGACCTATTCGCTGCTGCTGTCCGCCGGATTCAGACGCCAGTCCCGCTACCGGCTGGCGATGTTCGCCGGGCTCACCACGAACGCCGTGTTCGGGATGATCCGCGCGTCCGTGCTCGGCGGTGCCGCGGTCGCCGCGGGCGGGAGCCTGGCCGGGTACAGCGTGGGCGAGATGATGACCTATGTCTGGCTCGGCCAGGGCCTGCTCGGCTCGGTGAACCTGTGGGGGCGCACCGACCTGACCGACCGGGTCCGCACCGGAGACATCGCGGTTGACTACGCGCGTCCGGTCTCGGTGGTGGGAGCCTACCTCGCCGCCGACCTTGGTGCGGCGCTGTACGTGCTGGTGCCCCGCGGGCTCCCGGCCCTCGCGATCGGCTGGGTGACCTTCGGGCTGTCCTTCTCCACCGACCCGCTCAACTGGGCGCTGGCTCCGGTCAGTGTCGTGGCGGCCATCGTCACCGCGCAGCTGATGGTGTACGCGGTGGCGCTGCTGGGCTTCTGGCTCGTCGAGACTAGGGGTTTCATCGCGGCCTACGCGACGGTGTCGAGTTTCTTCGCCGGGCTGGTGGTGCCGGTGTGGCTCATGCCGGAGTGGTTGCGGGCGGTGGCCCACCTCACCCCGTGGCCGAGCATGCTCCAGACTCCGCTCGACATCATGTCCGGACGCCTCGGCGGTGGGCACGCCGCCGCGGCCTTCGGCACCCAGGTGCTGTGGCTTGGCCTGGTCGCCGCGGCCGTTTCGGCGCTCGCCCACGCCGGGCGGCGCCGTCTGGAGGTGCAGGGTGGCTAGCGCGGCGATGGCCCGCTGGGCCCCCTACCGGGCGGTGCTGGCGTCCCGGCTGCGCAGCCAGACCGCCTACCGGGGCAGCTTCGCCGCCGACCTGTTCGCCTCGTTGCTGACGGCCGGGATCGAGCTCGCCGAGGTGTGGATCGTGTTCTCGTCAGTGAAGGTGCTGGGTGGGCTCAGCCTCGCGGGCGGGATGGTGCTGTTCGGGCTGGCCTCGACCTCCTTCTCGCTTGCCGACCTGTGCGTCGGCCATGTCGACCGGCTGCCCCGCTACATCCTCAGCGGCCAGTTCGACGTGTTCTACCTGCGTCCGCAGCCCCTGCTCGCCCAGCTGATGACCAGCGAAATCTCGCTGCGCCGGATCGCCCGGACGCTGATCGGGGCGGTCGCTCTGGTGCTGGGGCTGTCCTGGGCCCGGGTCGAATGGACGCTGCCCGCCGGGCTGATGCTGGGGCTGGCGCTGGTGTGCGGCTGGGCGTTGTTCGCGGCGGTATTCGTCGCCGCGGCGGCGGCCCAGTTCTTCCTGATCCGGGGAGACGAACTGGTCAACGCGGCGACCTACGGCGGGTCCTACGCGGCCCGCCAGCCCGCGAGCCTATTCCCGGTGCCGCTGCGGCTGGCCTTCGCTTTCATCGTCCCGGCGGCGTTCGTGGCCTACCTCCCGACCCTGGTCATCCTGGGCCAGCCCGGCCCGGACTACCTGCCTTCCGGTCTCGCGTGGGGGCTTCCGGCGGTGGCCGGGATCAGCTGGGCGGTGGCGCTGGTGGCGTGGCGGTGCGGGGTGCGGCACTACCAGAGCGGGGGTGGCTGATGATCGTCGAAACCAGGGGGCTCACCAAGGAGTACCGGCGAGTCGTCAGGTCGGGGCTGCGGCGGCGGACCGAGCCGGTCCGCGCCCTCGACGGGCTGGACCTTCGGATCGAGGAGGGTTCGGCCGTGGGCTACATCGGGGCCAACGGGGCGGGCAAATCCACCACGATCAAGATGCTGACCGGCATCCTGGTCCAGACCGCTGGCAGCGTGCGCACCTGCGGGCTGAATCCGGTGCGGCAGCGGAAGGAGCTGGCCCGCCAGGTCGGGGTGGTGTTCGGGCAGCGCAGCCAGCTGTGGTGGGACCTGCCGCTGCGGGAATCATTCGAGATCCTCGCCGCGATCCACCGGCTCGGTCGGCGCGAGTCCGCGGCCCGCCTGGAGGAGCTCTCGCAGCGGCTGGACCTCGGCGAGACCATGGCTGTGCCGGTGCGTCAGCTGTCGCTCGGGCAGCGCATGAGGGCCGAACTGGCCGCGGCGCTGCTGCACTCGCCCGCCCTGGTGATCCTGGACGAGCCGACGATCGGCCTGGACGTCGTGAGCAAGCAGCGGTTGCGGGATTTCCTGAATGCCGAGCGTGCCGACCACGGGACGACGCTGCTGCTGGCGACCCACGACATGGGCGATGTCGAGAAACTGTGCGAGCGGGTCGTGGTGCTCGACCGGGGACGCCAGATCTTCGATGGGCCGCTGAGCGAACTGGCCCGCCTCGGCGGCGCCGAGCGAGTGCTGGTGGTCGATGTTGTCGGCACCGCAGGGGAGCTCCGGGAACTGCCCGGGGCGCGCCTGGTCGGCTCGGAGGCGGGCGGCATGAGGCAACGCTTCGCTTTCGACCCGGCTGAAACCACGGCGGCGGCGTTGCTGGCCGCGATCCAGGAACGGGCCGAGGTGCGGGACCTGACGATCGAGGAACCCGGCATCGAGGACGTTGTGCGCCGCCTCTGGCGAAGCCGGGGGACCGCGGATCAATGACCGATGCGCACCACCGGGCAGGTGACCGTGCGGGTGATGCCAGCGACCTGCTGGACCTTGGCCACGACCAGGCCGCCCAGCTCGTCCATGGTCTCGGCCTCGGCCAGCACGATGACGTCGTAGGGGCCGGTCACGTCGTCGGCGGACCGGACACCGGGGATCTCGTTGATCGCCTTGACGACCTCGACCGCCTTGCCGACGTTGGTCTGGACCAGGATGTATGCGGAAACCATGTCAACTCCTCGCCTGTGTCATCGATTCCTCATGCTGTGAAGGTCACGCTAGCGTGAATGCATGAACCGCAACAGGCCAAACCTCAACAAAGATGCGACCCTGAGCGAACTCGGCGAGTTCGGGCTGATCGGCGAGGTGACCGCCGCACTGCCGAGCCACGGCGACGTCCTGATCGGGCCCGGCGATGACGCCGCCGCGGTGCGGTTCGCCGGGCCGGTGCTGATCTCGGCCGACGTGCTGGTCGAGGGGGTGCATTTCCGCCGGGACTGGTCGAGCGCGCACCAGATCGGACGCAAGGCCGCCGCCGTCAACATCTCCGACATCGAGGCCATGGGGGGCCGGGCGAAGGCGCTGGTGGTGTGCTTCTCGGCCCCGGGTGACCTGCCCGCGTCCTGGGCGGTGGACTGCCTGGCCGGGCTGGCCGAGGAGGCGGCGCTGTGCGGCGCCGTCGTCGTGGGCGGGGACACCACCGCGTCGCGCGATGTCACGATCGCGGTGACGGTCTTCGGTTCGGCGTCGGGCGAGCCGGTCCGGCGGGCCGGGGCCAGGGCCGGGCAGGTGGTCGCGCTGGCCGGACGCGTCGGTTGGGCGGCGGGCGGCCTCACGGTGCTGCAGCGCGGGTTCAGCGCCCCCCGCGACCTGGTCGCCGCCCACCAGGTGCCCACCCCGCCCTACGGCGAGGGGGAGGCGGCAGCCCGGGCCGGTGCGAGCGCCCTCATCGATGTCTCCGACGGTCTGCTCGCCGACCTCAGGCACATCGCGGATGCGTCCGGGGTCTGCATCGACGTGCACACTTCGGCTTTTGAGGCACCGGAGTCGCTGCAGCGCCTCGCCGCCGCGACGGGGGCCAGCCCAATGCGGCTCATGCTGACCGGAGGGGAGGACCACGCGCTCGCGGGCTGCTTCGACGCCACCCGGGTGCCGGAGGGTTGGCGGGTGATCGGGGAGGTCCGCCAGGGCAGCGGCGTCCTGGTCGACGGACAGGACTGGGAGGGCAGCGAGGGCTGGGACCACTTCACCAGCTAGCCCGAGCCCGGCCTGCGGGAGACGGGCAGATCGCGAGCGGCCACGGCGTGGAGGTTCGGCGTTCGCGACGGTTTCGGTTAGGCTCCGAGGCATGGCAACCCGCGGGACTTCCCCCTCGCGGAACTCGAGATCGGGAAGTGGCCGGTCTGGTTCGCGCGCTGGGAACAGCAGATCCACCTCGTCGTCGGCGCGGTCGGGCAGACGACCCTCGGCCCGGCCAGCCGAACCGAGCCCGGCGAGCCGCGCCGCCCAGGCCACCGGCCGGGGCGCCGCCAAGGCCCTCGGCGCGCTCGCCCGGGGGATCGGGGCCGGTGCCCGGGGCATCGGCCAGGGCGCCCGGGACATCGAACCGGCCGTGCGGCGCGACGGTTGGGGGCTCGGGCTCATCGCGCTGGCCCTCATCGTCGCGACCCGGTTCTGGTTCGGTCTGGGCGGGTTCCTCGGCAACGCCATCGGCTACCTCGTCTCGACGGTATTCGGGCTGCTCAGCTACCTCATTCCGGTGGTCCTGCTGTGGTGGGCGTGGCGGCTGTTCCGTGCCCCCGGGGACTCCGATGCGCCGTGGCGGCGGGTGCTGGGCTGGGCGATGGTGCTCTTCGGCGTCCTCGGCATGGTGCACCTGGGCGCTGGCATCCCGCCGTTTAGCGAGCTGGAGAAGGTGCAGGCCGCGGGCGGGGCCATCGGTTTCCTGTCCTCCAGCGCGCTCGCCCAGCTGGTCACGGTCTACCTGGCCTGGCCGCTGCTCGTGCTGCTGACGCTGTTCGGGGTCGTGGTCATCCTGGGTCGCCCGATCCAGGCGCTGATCGGGGAGGCCCGCGACCTGGTCTCCCGGTTCACCGACCGCGACGAACCGGCCACCGAGATCACCCTCGGCGTCGACGTCCCCTACGACACCCCGCTCATCGCGGGTGGGGACGACGAGACCGGCCCGGCCGTGGGGCTCGCGTCCCCGCTGGAGCCAGACGCGGCGGAGGAACAGACGATGATCCCGCCGCCGAAGAAGGGCAGGGGTGGGGCCGCGCCCGAGCCGCTGCCCCCGCCGGAGCATTCGGCCCCACCGCCACGGGTGGAGCAGCTGCAGCTGTCCGGCGACGTCGCCTACCTGCTGCCCGACCCCAATGTGCTGACGCCGGGCACCGCGCCGAAGGCCCGCACCGAGGGCTCGGACCGGATCGTGGCCAAACTCGCCGAGGTGCTCAAACAGTTCGAGATCGACGCCACGGTCACCGGCTACACCCGCGGACCCACCGTCACCCGCTACGAGGTCGAGCTGGGCACCGCGGTCAAGGTCGAGAAGGTCACGGCGCTCAGCAAGAACATTGCCTACGCCGTCGCGTCCCCGGACGTGCGGATTCTCTCGCCGATCCCCGGCAAGTCGGCCATCGGCATCGAGATCCCGAACACCGACAAGGAGGTGGTCTCGCTCGGTGACGTGCTGCGCTCGGCCAAGGCGCGCAACGACCACCACCCCCTGACCGTCGGGCTGGGCAAGGACGTGGAGGGCGGCTTCGTGCTGGCCAACCTGGCCAAGATGCCCCACCTGCTGGTGGCGGGGGCGACCGGTTCGGGCAAGTCCAGCTTCGTCAACGCCATGATCACCTCGGTGATGATGCGCGCCACCCCCGACGAGGTCCGCATGCTGCTGGTCGACCCCAAGCGGGTCGAACTGAACCACTACGAGGGCATTCCGCACCTGGTCACGCCGATCATCACCAACCCGAAGAAGGCGGCCGAGGCGCTCGACTGGGTGTGCCGCGAGATGGACGCGCGCTACGACGACCTGGCCGCGTTCGGCTTCCGGCACGTGGACGATTTCAACAAGGCGATCCGGGCCAAACAGGTGAGCCCGCCGCCCGGCTCGGAGCGGGTGCTCGAACCCTACCCCTATCTGCTGGTGGTCGTGGACGAGCTGGCCGACCTCATGATGGTGGCCCCCCGCGACGTTGAGGCCTCCATCGTGCGGATCACCCAGCTGGCCCGCGCCGCGGGCATCCACCTGGTGCTGGCCACCCAGCGTCCCTCGACGGACGTGGTGACCGGGCTCATCAAGGCCAACGTGCCCTCGCGGCTGGCGTTCGCGACCTCCTCCATGACGGATTCCCGGGTCATCTTGGACCAGCCGGGGGCCGAGAAACTGGTGGGCAAGGGCGATGGGCTGTTCCTGCCGATGGGGGAGTCCAAACCCATCCGCGTGCAGGGGGCCTGGGTCAACGAGTCCGAGATCCGGGCGGTGGTCACCCACATTTCGGAGCAGGTGCAGCCCAGCTACCGCGAGGACGTGACCGCACCCGCCGCCGCGGCCAGCAAGGCCGCCGACGATATCGGGGACGACCTGGACCTGGTCCTGGAGGCCTGCCGCCTGGTCGTCGAACTGCAGCTCGGTTCGACCTCGATGCTGCAGCGCAAACTGCGGGTCGGTTTCGCCAAAGCGGGCCGCCTCATGGACATCCTGGAGTCGCGCGGCGTCGTCGGCCCATCAGAGGGCTCCAAAGCCCGGGAGGTGCTGGTCAAGCCCGAGGACCTGGACGAGGTGCTGGCGTCCCTGGCCGCGGGCTGAGGAGGCCAGCGCTATTCGCGTCCACCATGCCGGGCTGGGATACTGAAGGCCTATGAGCGAACCAACCGGCGTCCACATCGTGACGCTGGGCTGTGCCCGCAACGAGGTGGACTCAGAAGAACTCGCCGGACGCCTGGAGGCGGGCGGTTTCCGGCTGGTGGACGACCCGGCCGAGGCCGACACCGTGGTGGTGAACACCTGCGGTTTCATCGAGCAGGCGAAGAAGGACTCCATCGACACGCTCCTGGAGGCGGCCAGCCTCAAGGAAGGGGGTCGGGTGCGTTCGGTCGTGGCCGTGGGGTGCCTGGCCGAGCGCTACGGTGCCGAACTCCAGCAGGCGCTGCCCGAGGCCGACGCGGTGCTGGGCTTCGACTCCTATCCCGAGATGGCCGCCCGGCTGCGCGCGATTCTGTCCGGGGCGCGTCCGGACTCCCACGTGCCGCGGGACCGGCGGGCCCTGCTGCCGCTGACCCCCGTCGCGCGCCCCGCCCGGGCCGAAACGCTGGCGGTGCCTGGGCACGCCTGGCTGAGCGGTCCCCGGATCGTGCGGCGCAGGCTGGGCGCAGCCCCGAGCGCCCCCCTGAAGATCGCCTCGGGGTGCGACCGCAGGTGTGCGTTCTGCGCCATCCCGTCCTTCCGCGGCGCCTACCTGTCCCGCCCCAGCGCGGATCTGGTCGCCGAGGCCCGGTGGCTGGTGGATCAGGGGGTGAAAGAGGTCTTCCTGGTCAGCGAGAACACCTCGTCCTACGGCAAGGACTTCGGCGAGGCCGGGGCCCTGGAGCGGCTGCTGGAGGAACTGTCTGGCGTCGATGGTTTGGAGTGGATCAGGGTGTCCTACCTGCAGCCCGCCGAGGTGCGGCCCGGGCTGGTCGAGGCCATGACCAGCACCGACAAGGTGGTGCCCTATTTCGACCTGAGCTTCCAGCACGCGAGCCCCGCCGTGTTGCGCAGGATGCGCCGCTTCGGCGACCCGGACAGCTTCCTCGGCCTGATCGGGCGGATTCGGGCGCTGGCCCCACAGGCGGGCATCCGCTCCAACGTCATCGCGGGATTTCCCGGCGAGACCGAGGCCGACGTCGACACCCTCGCGGCGTTCATCGAGGAGGCCAGGCTGGACGTGTTGGGCGTTTTCGGCTACTCCGACGAGGAGGGGACGGAGGCGGCCGGGCTCGACGGCCATCTCCCGTCGGAGGAGGTCGAACTGCGGCGCGGCAGGCTGGCCGACCTCGCCGCCGAGATCTGCGATCAGCGGGCCGCGGACCGGATCGGTGAGCGAGTGGAGGTGCTGGTCGAGACGCCCGAAGGGGAGGGACGCGCTAGGCACCAGGCGCCCGAGACCGACGGATGTACTAGTCTCGTTGGTGTTCCACCCACCGTGGGGACGATCGTTTCCGCAGTGGTCATCGATTCGGATGGGGTCGATCTCATCGCGGAGGTGTCATGAGCGTGCGAGTGAGCAACTGGAATGTTGCCAACCTGCTGACGGTATTGCGGATTCTCCTGGTCCCGGTGTTCGCCTACCTGCTGCTCGCTTACCCCCACCATCCCGGCTGGCGGGTGGTCACGACCGCGGTCTTCGCCATCGCCATCCTGACCGACCTGGTGGACGGCAAGATCGCGCGCAAGTACAACCTCGTCACCGATTTTGGGAAGCTGTGGGACCCGGTCGCGGACAAGGCGCTGACCGGCATGGCCTTCGTGGGGCTCAGCATCCTCGGCGAGCTGCCCTGGTGGATCACCATCGTCATCTTGGCCCGCGAGTGGGGCATCACCGCGTTGCGGGCGGCGATCGTGAAGTACGGCGTCATGGCCGCGAACCGGGGCGGCAAACTCAAGACCGTCACGCAATCGGTGGCCCTGATGCTGTTCCTGCTGTGGCTGCCGCAGCTGCCCACCGCCGTCGCCTGGATCGCGTGGGCGATCATGATCGCGGCACTGGTCCTCACGGTCGTGACCGGGCTCGACTATCTGCGTGAGGCGGCCAAACTGCGCCGCGACGCGCTGTCCCGGAGGGACGCTGAGGGCCACGACAGTGGCGAGTGACCTCGCCTTCCCCGCGGTGCGCGCACTCGCCGGGCGAGGGCAGACGCTGGCCGTGTGCGAGTCCCTCACCGGGGGCGGGATTGGTGCGGCCATCACGGCGGTCCCCGGCTCCTCTGTGGTGTTCCGCGGCGGAATCATCGCGTACGCGACCGCGCTGAAGGCGGAGCTGCCCGGCCTCAGCGCGGCCGTGATCGAACGGCACGGCGTGGTCTCGGCCGAGGTCGCCACCGGGATGGCCGAGGCGGCCAGGACCGTCTGCGGCAGCGACTGGGCGGTCGCGGTGACCGGGGTCGCTGGGCCGGACTGGCAGGACGCCCAGCCGCCCGGGACGGTCTACGTGGCCGTCGCGGGCCCGTCGGGTTCCGCCTCCGAGCGGCACGGCTTCACCGGGGACCGGGCCGCGGTGCGGGAACAGACGGTTCGCGCCGCGCTCGCGGCGGTGCTGCGCGCGCTCGGCGACGAGCGGGACGGGCCGGGCGGGGAATAATCGCCGCCGGTGTCCGGTTGAAGCGGGCATGAGCACCATCCTGTTGCGCCACCTGATCGGGCAGACGCTGCGCGAGGCTCGCCTGTCCGCCGGACTGACGCTGCGGGAGGTCGCGGGTCGCGGGCGGATCAGCCTGGGCTACCTTTCCGAGGTCGAGCGGGGCCGCAAGGAGGCCTCCTCGGAACTGCTGTCGGCCATCAGCGCAGCCGTCGGGCTGAGCCTGCCGGGGCTGCTGACCGAGGTCACGCGCAAGGCCGTCCAGGCGGAGGGCCCGGAACTGCGCGCCGCAGCCTGAATCAGCTCGCCGAGACGAGCTCGACCTGAACCCCCGCCCGCCGGATGCGGGCAACTTCTTCTGGATCGGCGCCGTCGTCGGTGATGAGCAGATCCACCTCGGACAGATTCGCGAGCTTGGCCAGCGTGACCCGGCCCACCTTCGAGGAGTCGGCGACCACGATCACCCGCTGGGCGCGTTCGATCATGGTGTGGTTGGTGCGGGCTTCGATGTCGTCGTGGGTCGTCACGCCACCGGCCACGCTGATGCCGTCCGTACCGACGATCGCGGTCGCGACGTTGACGTGTTTGAAGGTGTTCTCGGTGAGGGAGCCGACCAGTTCCATGGAACAGGTCCGCAGCACCCCGCCCGCGATCAGGACTCGGGACTGGCCCTGGTTGGCCGCCTCCAAGGCGATGGTGATCGAGTTGGTAATGATCGTCAGGTCGTGCCGGTGCTGCAGGGCGCGCAACACTTCGACGGCGGTGGTCCCGCCGGTGAGCGCCATGGCGTGGCGGCCGCGGGGGATCTCTTCGGCGGCGCGGCGGGCGATGCGCTGCTTGGCGAGGCGGTTGCGTCCGCCGCGCAGCTGCACCGGGAGCTCGGTCAGCCCGTTGACCGGCCGGGCGCCGCCGTGGGTGCGGATCAGCAGCCCCTGGTCGGCGAGCATCGCCACGTCGCGGCGGATGGTGGCTTCGGACGCCTTGAGCTCTCGCGCTAGATCTGACAGGGCCACCTCGCCCTGGCTGTTCAGTTGGGCCAGTAACTCCACCAACCGGGTCGACCTGCGGCTGGAAGTCCCACTCGTGTTCATCCCGTGACTCCCAATCAGTTATTGAGCGAATCGGGCAGATTCTATACCCGAGTGAGCGGGAATCACGCAACCGCGAATGATCGTACGAATGTCCGGCGTGTCGGAGGCAGTCGAACACGTGTTCGGGTATGGTGTGCTGTGGAAACAGGCAAGGAGTTATCCACAGACTGCCGGTGTCGGCGAGAAGTGTCAGTGCTCTCGCTTACAGTCGAAGCGTAGGTCAATCACTCCGCGGGTGCGGGGAACGGAGGAAAGGTAGCCATCATGGCAACTGCGGATCGCACGAAGGCTCTCGAGGCCGCGCTGGCCCAGATCGAGAAGCAGCACGGCAAGGGATCGGTCATGCGCCTCGGCGAGGACGCCAGGCAGCCGATCGACGTGATCCCGACCGGTTCGGTCGCGCTAGATGTGGCGCTCGGCATCGGCGGGCTGCCGCGGGGCCGGGTGGTCGAGATCTACGGTCCGGAGTCGAGCGGCAAGACCACCGTCGCGTTGCACGCCATCGCGAACGCGCAGGCGGCTGGCGGTATCTGCGCCTTCATCGACGCCGAGCACGCGCTCGACCCGGACTACGCCCAGAAATTGGGCGTCGACACCGATGCCCTGCTGGTCTCGCAGCCGGACAACGGTGAACAGGCGCTGGAGATCGCCGACACGCTGGTGCGCTCCGGCGCCCTGGCGCTAATCGTGATCGACTCGGTCGCGGCGCTGACCCCCCGCGCCGAGATCGAGGGCGAGATGGGCGATTCGCACGTCGGCCTGCAGGCCAGGCTCATGAGCCAGGCACTGCGCAAGATGACCGGTGCCCTGAAGTCGGCCAACACCACGGCCATCTTCATCAACCAGCTGCGCGAGAAGATCGGCGTCATGTTCGGCTCCCCGGAGACCACCACCGGCGGCCGGGCCCTCAAGTTCTACGCCTCGGTGCGTCTCGACGTCCGGCGGATCGAGACCCTCAAGGACGGCTCCGAGATGGTCGGTAACCGGACCCGGGTGAAGGTCGTGAAGAACAAGGTCGCACCGCCGTTCAAGCAGGCGGAGTTCGACATCATCTACGGCGAGGGCATCTCCCGCGAGGGCAGCCTGCTCGACCTCGGCGTGGACGCCGGTGTCATCCGCAAGGCCGGAGCCTGGTTCACCTACGAGTCCGATCAGCTCGGCCAGGGCAAGGAGAACGCGCGCAACTTCCTGCGCACGCATCCGGAGGTCGCCGCCGACATTGAGTCGAAGATCCGGCGTCACCTGGGGATCGATGCCGACAAGGAAGAGATCGATCCGGTCACCGGCGAGGTGAAGTTCTGATCCGATGAACGACCCGTTGGCCTTCGCCCGCCGGATCGCGCTGGCGAAGCTCGCCACCCGCGCTCATTCGCGGGCGGAACTGGAGGCCGCGCTGCAGAAGAAGAACGTCCCCGGCGAGGTGATCGAGGAATTGCTCGGCCGCTTCGGCGAGGTCGGACTCATCGACGATGCGCAGTTCGCGGCGGACTGGGTTCGGTCGCGCCACGAGCGCAAGCACGTGTCGCGGAGCGTGCTCAAGCGGGAGCTGCGGGCCAGGGGAGTGGGGGAGGACGAGATCGCCGAGGCCCTATCCCCGATCGACGGTGAGTCCGAACTGGCCGCGGCCCGCGCGATCGCGCAGAAGAAGGCCGCTGCCATGACTCACCTTGATGAACAGGTCAGGACGCGCCGTCTCGCGGCGGCGCTGGCCAGGCGGGGGTTCGGCTCCGGCGTCATCGCCTCGGTGCTTGGCGAGTTGCGGTGATTCCCCGCCGCGCCGCTGGCGGGGCTTGTCATCGGCGCGGCCCGGGCTTACGCTCAAGAGGACAGGACGCACTCACCTCGGCAGGCATGGACTCGTGCCTGCGGAACGAACCGATATGCGGGCGCATCAGCGCCCAGGACATGTGATGTCGGCCCGATCGGGCTCAGTGTCGTGCGCTGCCAGCGGCGGCGCCCGGTGTGCTGCGGCCAGAGAGCGAGGAGGCGCGCACATGGACTGGTTACTGATCGTCGGCGGAGCGTTCGTCGTGATCGTGGTGTCCGCGGCCGCGCTGGCCACCTGGTGGACCCTGAACGCCAGGGCCCGCAGGGACACCGACCTGGAACGGCGCCACCGGGACCACCTGGAGACGCTCACCGCCCAGGCCCAGGCCGCGGTGGATTCCCTCAAATCTGAGGCCGTCCAGGAGCTCGAACGGGCGAAGGAGCGGGGCGAGGAGGTGCTCGCCGACGCGATGCGTCGCCGGGACGAACTGGCCAGCGCGCTGCGCGACCAGCGGGCCGAGTTGCGGGGGCTGAGGGCCGAGCACGAGCGCCGGGAGGCGCGGCTCGCCGAGCGGGAGGCCCGCGTCACGGAGGAGTCCGAGCGGCTAGCCGTGCGGCTGAAGCAGCTGGATGACACCCAGACCGAGATCGCGGCGCTGCGGGAGGATCTCGTGGCGCAGCGCGCGGAACTGGACGCCGAGCGGGAGAGGCTGGCCTGTCTCACCCAGGAGGATGCCCGCGCCGAGGTGCTGGGCGCGGCGGAGCACGCGGCGCGGCTGCAGGCCGCAGCGTTGAGCAGGGAGATCGAGGCCAGCGCGCG
>JAUMWV010000033.1 GCA_030529455.1 Propionibacteriaceae bacterium
ACACTCTCCTTGACACTGTGGTGCCGGAACCGGTCGTAGCGTTCCCACATGCCGGCGTACTTGCCCCGGGCCGCGAGGAGCGCATCGTGGGTGCCGGATTCGATGATGCGCCCGTCGTCGAGCACCAGGATGGTGTCCGCATCGGTGATGGTGTGCAGCCGATGCGCGATCACCACGAGGGTGCGGCCAGCGACCAGGGCGGTGATTGCTTGCTGGATCGCGGCCTCGGAGTCGGGATCGGCGAAGGCGGTGGCCTCGTCGAGCACCAGGATCGGCGCGTCGCGCAGGATCGCGCGGGCGATGGCGATGCGTTGCTTCTCGCCGCCCGACAGGTGGGCGTCCTCCCCGATCACCGAGTCGTAGCCTCGTGGAAGGGCGGTGATCCGCTCGTGGATCTGGGCCGCGGTGGCGGCACGTATGACGTCGGCGTCGGTCGCCTCGGGGCTAGCTAGCCGAATGTTGTCCCGGATGCTGAGCTGCATGAGGTAGGCGTCCTGGAAGACGAAACCGATGCGGCCATAGAGTTGCTCCGCGCTCAGCTCAGTGGTGGCTACCCCGCCGATGCGCACCTCACCGCCGGTCGGGTCGAGCAGCCGGGGGATGAGCTGGGCCAGCGTAGATTTTCCCGCGCCCGAAGGGCCAACGAGTGCAGTCACCGATCCGGGTTCCAGCCGGGCGGATACCTGATCGAGCACCGTGGTGTCCTCGACGTAGGCGAAGCTCAGGTGATCGAAGTGGATGCTGTTGTCGCCTGGCTGTGCCTCGCCGCCCGGTTCGGGCAGCACTGGAATGTTGAGGAAATCGGTCAGTTCGGCCGCCGCTTCGTTCGCCTCCTTGTACATGCTGCTCATCTGGGCGAGCATCATGAGCGGACTAGCGATGTTGTTGATGAGCAGTAGCGCGGCCAGCACGGCGATCGGGCTGGCCCCGTGCGAGGCGACGAGCCAGGGGCCCGCGGCGACGACCACGAAGAGGCCGAACACGGGCGAGGTGAAGATCCGCGCGAGGGCGGAGGCGTGAACGGTGGCGCGCACCCAGTCCAGGTAGAACCTGCCGAACTCCCTGGACCGGGCGATGAAGGTGCCCTGGTTCCTGCCCTCTGGCTGAAAGACCTTGATCACGCCGATGCCGCGGACCAGTTCGACGATGGAGGAGTTGAGTTCCTTCTGGCCGCGGGTGAATTGTTCGGCCTTGGCGGAGAAGTCCCGCAGCATGAACGGGATGGTCGCGAGGGTGAGGGCGAGTGGGATGAGCGCGACGAGTCCGAGTCTCCAGTCGACGATAAAGAGGTAGGCGACGCTGAGGAGCGGCACGAGCACGCTTGAGGTGTAGTCGGGTGCGCCGTGTGCGATGAGCATGTGGATCTTGTTCACGTCATCCTGCACAAACTTCTTGACCTTGCCCGACGAGTTCCGGGTAAACCAGGCCAGCGGGAGCTGGGACAGTTTGGTGATCTGCCGCTGGCGGATGTCCTCAGCGAGCGTGCCGTCGGCCCAGTGGCTGACCTGATAACTTTTCTTCACGGTGAGGCTGTGCAACACGGTCGCGGCGACGAGGCCGCCGATCAGGCCCCACACCAGCCCGGCGTTGATGCCGCCACCGGAGAAAGCCGGAAACACGGCACGCGCGAGTTCGGCGATCAGGATCACTGGCGCCAGGGAGAGTACGGCCGCGACCGCGGCGAGTAGCCCGGACACGAGCAGTTCCCGGTGCGCGGGTTTCGCGATCTGCCAGAAGGTGGTTCGTTGTTCACTCATCTGTTTCCTTATTGCGTTCTTGCCCAGTGAGGTCGCCGCGCAGCACCATGCATGTCACCTGGCGCCACGGTTGCCCCGCCCATCTGGGCTGGGCCGAGGGTTCCGGCGAACGGGAGCCCAAGGCGGGAGGGGAAAGCAGGCGAATGTGGGGACGCAAGGGGTACCGGGGCGGCGATGAAACCAGTGGGGCCTAGTCCGGCGGCACATCCCAGATTGGGCTTCACCTCGCTCGGGGAGTCCAATTGCGAAGCGCGAGGAGCCAACACAGGTGTTTCCATCCGAACCGTAGCTGAGACTAATCAGGTGTGCCTTACTTTACCTATGAATCGCAGGAGCAGCGCCCCACGGTCTCCGGGTGCTGGGCCAGGCCCGCGGTGCCGCGCTGAGCGCCGGGGCTCCGGTCCTGGAGGTCCGCGGGTCACGGTGCCCGGTGAGGGCGCTTGGGGGAACCAGACCAGGTCCTGATGCCAGCCGGTAGACAAGCCCGGCAAAGCTGGCAGCCAAACCTCCGCCCCACGGCCCCAGGCTTGATGGCTTAGGTAAACCTAAGCTAAATTGTGCGCCGATCGATGATGTGGCTGATGCGGGTTTGTCGCTGGGCCACGCCCTGACAGAGAGGCGCTCATGGCCGAGCCGCGGAAGCTAAGACACGACGTTGACGCGGCGCTGCGCGTGTGTGATCTGTATAAGACTTTTGGGCGGGGCGCCAAGACCACCGAAGCGCTCAGGGGACTCTCCTTCGAGGTGCCGAGAGGGTCGGTGGTGTCGCTGCTCGGAGCCAACGGCGCGGGCAAGACGACCTTGGTGAACATCGCTTCCACTCTCCTGCTGCCTACCTCGGGCACGGTGGCGGTGTGCGGCACCGACGTTGTGGCCGATCCGGCCACGGTGAGGCGGCACATCTCCCTGACCGGTCAGTTCGCGGCGGTTGACGGTGAGCTAACCGGCCGGGAAAACCTGATCTTCTTCGCGAGCCTGCAGGGTCTGGGCAAGGCCGCTGCCCGGACCCGTGCAGACGAGCTGCTGCACGCTTTCCGTCTGGTTGATGCCGCAAACCGGCGCGTTGCGACGTACTCCGGTGGGATGCGCCGCCGCTTAGATATCGCCGCCTCCCTGACGGTTCGACCCGACCTGTTGTTCCTAGACGAGCCAACCACAGGTTTGGACCCGCTGGCGCGCCGCGAACTGTGGGACGCCGTCGACGATCTGCGCGATCAAGGGGTGTCGGTGCTGCTCACCACGCAGTACCTGGATGAAGCCGAGCGGTTGTCCGACGGGATCGTGCTGCTGCGCGGAGGGCGGGCAGTCGCCCAGGGGACACCCGGTGAGCTGCGCCGCCAGTTCGGCGCGCCGGTCTGCCGGTTGGGTTTCGGTGATGCTGAAACGGCCACGCGGTGTGCGAGCGAGTTCCTGCCGCTCGCGCTGGGCCGCGCTTGCGCTGACTTCCGGGTGGAATCCGTCGAGGTGCTCTTCGCCGCTCATGACGGGGTTCGGGATTTGTCCCGGGCCGCGGAATGGCTGGACTCTTCCGGGATCGAGGTGGTCTGGGCCTCACTCAACCCGCCTTCTCTCGATGACGTTTTCCTCGGCACGGCCTTCGCCGCTGCGCAGGACGGCTGAGGCATGGAACGCTTCCCGCTGTCCCTCGCCGAAACCCGGCCGAACAACCTCGTCGCCCTCGGGGGAGCCGTCAGACGCAACGCGCTGCGCCTGACGCGCAATTCGGCGTCCCTCGTCTCGGCTTTGGTGATCCCCGGAATGTCGATGCTTGCCTTCTGGGCCGTGTTCGGTCACGCCGCCAGCAGCTCGGGCTTCGACTATGCGCTGTTCCTGATGGCCGCGGCGATGTTTCAGGCCGTTATCTTCACCGCCGGGGGATCGGCTATGGCGCTGGCGGTCGATGCCGAATCCGGGCTGCTGGCGCGGAAACGCGCGATGCCGATCCACGCCATGGTCGTGGTGGGGGGACGCATGATTGCCGACTTGCTCCGGTCAGTCGCCTCGCTCGGTGCGGTGATCGGTCTGGGGTTGCTCTGCGGGGCGAAACCGGCGAGCTGGTCCGGGCTGGGCCTGGCTTTCCTCGTCGCTTTGGGCATGGGGGAAGTGCTATCGCTGTTCTTTTGCGGGCTGGCGCTGCGTTCGGCTCAGCCGGTTCAGCTGGCAGGGCTTATCCAGGGAGTGGAACTTCCGCTGCTCATGGTGTCGACCGCCTTCATCCCGCTGAGCATGCTGCCGGATCAGCTGGAGCCGGTCATCGCCCACATGCCTTTCTCTCCGATGATCAATACCAACCGGGCGCTGCTCGCGGGCCTCTCTCCTGGCTCCTCCGGGTGGGAGGCGCTGGCCTGGCTGGCCGGTGGATTCCTGCTTGGCACGGTGTGGGTTTCCAGAGCCTTCAGGAGGCAGCCATGAGGATCAGCGAACCGCTGGACATCAGCTGGATGAGGGCCTCTGGGATTCACGCGGGACGCTTGCTGAGGCGCTGGATGCGGTCGCCGGTGATGATCGCCTCTACCATCGGCGTGCCGGTGGTGATGATCGCGATCATCACCGTGATGTTTTCCGGAATGGTCGAACAGTTCAGCGGCGTCGCGATGGACATGGCTGGCGTGGCGATCATGATCGCCGTGGCCCAGACGTTCACCGGGGGTCTGCTCGGGGCTGGCGCGATCGTGCAGGAACGCCAGGATGGGTTGCCGCAGCGGCTGGCCACGTTGCCAGTGCCCCGCAGCGCGGCGGTCACCGGGCGCGTCCTCGCCGAGTCAGTTCGTGCGTTTGTCTCGGTGCTGGCGGCCCTGGCCATGGGTGTCGCCTACGGGGCATCCTTCGGCGGCCTGGTCCCGGCCATGGGAACCCTTCTGGTGCTGGCGGTGGTCGCCGTGGCAGCTGGAAGCGTGGGGGTCATGCTCGGCTATCTCGTCGAGACCCCGCAGGGGGCGTTCAGCTTCGCCCCTCTGGTGATGGCAGCCATGTTCTTCAACACCGCCATGATGCCCCGCGACATGTATGCCGCGGTGCTGCGTCCCTTCGTTGATGCGTCCCCCGTCACCGCGGTCACCCAGCTGGTGAACGCGATGGCCGCTGGCCAGGTGGAAGGCTGGCAGTTGTTCGTCTTCATCCTCTGGTTCGGGGGGATCACCGCGCTCAGCCTGCTGATACTGGGCCCCCGGGCGAGCGGCGTTCAGCGGTAGGAACCGACGATGCACAGCACGCGCGTGACAGAGAGGCTCCCTCAGCTTCCCGATCTCCGCCGCCGGTCCGCCCGGCCAGCGGCTCATCGGCCGTGGTCCGGGGCGGCTCCGGCGGAGGCCGTGCCCACATTGCCACCTATCCCGCCCGATGAAGCCCACTATCGGGCGGCTTTACCAACCACCACACCAAGTAAGGAGAAGCCATGGATACGCGGGAACAGCTCTTGGAAAAGATGCGCAACGGCCAGCCAGTCAGGGTGATCGATGACCTGTCTCTGTTCGAAGACATGATGGCATGCGCCGAGAAGTGCCACGCGATGAACCAGATCAGGCCGACGCAGTGGGACGAGAAGAGGGAGGCGATGCGCGACCTGCTCGGGTCGATGGGTGAGCGGTTGACCATCTTCTTGCCGTTCTACGCCCAGAACGGCACCAACATCACGGTCGGTGATGACGTCACCTTCAACCGGGGCGTCACCGTACTGGACATGGGGCAGGTCACCTTCGGCAACAACGTCATGGTGGGCCCGAACTGTTCTTTCTTCGCGGGCAACCATGCCCTGGACCCCGAGGAGAGGAAGAACATGATCTGCCTGGCGGGCCCGATCACCGTCGGCGACGACGTGTGGATCGGAGGCCACTGCGTCATCACGGCGGGGGTGACCATCGGTGCGGGCGCTGTCATCGGCGCGGGAAGCGTCGTGACCAAGGACGTGCCGCCGATGTGCATCGCCGCTGGTAACCCGTGCCGGGTGATCCGCGAGATTGGTCCCCAGGACAAACTGATGGACACCGAGGACCAGGAAGAGCGCTAAGGAGTGAAGGCACTCGCCGCTGTATTGGGCTCAGAAGGGGACGTGGCGCCCTTCGTCGTGCTGGGACGTCGCCTCGCCGAGCATGGCCATGGCATGGTCATCGCGGGATTCGACGAATTCGCCGCCCGCGTCCGAGCCGAGGGAATTGACTATGTTGCCCTGCCGGGTAGCTGTGAGCAGCTCATGAGGCGTCTGTTGGGTGACACCAAGGGCGTGATGGACGCGGTACGGGGAGTCCGTGAGATGCTCGGCGACCCGGGGATCTTCACGGCTCTGGAAAAGGCCATGAGCGGGGTCGATGTCGTCATGCACAACCAATTCACCGAGGTGACCCGTCTCCTCGCAGCGGCAGCGGACGTGCCAAGCGTGCGCGTGCAGGTGTACCCGACCGAGCCGTGCCGTTCCTACAGCCTGGTCGATCCTCGCCGTAACGATGGCACGTGGCGGGCCCTGGTCATGCACCGCGTGTCAAATCTCTTGATGACCTGGGCGATGGCGCCGGTGATGCGAGGATGGCGCCATCGTCTTGGGCTCCCGCGGCGGGCTGGCCGCGGGAGCACCCATACCCTCTATCAGTTCAGCCCTTCCCTCAACCCGCCAGACCCTGCCTGGGGGAAACACGTCCACGTGACCGGGGAATGGTTGAGCCAGGCCCCCAGCCCGGAGGGTCTCGACGAACAAGTAGAGGACTTCCTCGGGCGGGGGAACTCGCCGCTGCTGGTCAGCTTTGGCAGCGTATCGTCTTCTCACCTGCCGCCTGCCCGGGCCTGGCTCAGGGAGCTCCTCGCCGCAAGACAACTGCGGGCCATCATCGTCGATCCTCAGCATCCTCGCGGTGAGACAGGTGGGATTCTCACTGTCGAGCGGGTTCCCTTCAGCAGCGTGCTGCCTCGGTGCCGGGGGGTCATCTGCCACGGCTCCTTGGGCACCACCGGAGCCGCATTGCGCGCTGGGCTGCCCTGTTTAGTCGTCGCGTTCGGGGGCGATCAGCATTTCCATGCTCAGGCCGTGTGCCGTAACGGTGCTGGTCCTGCCTACATTGATGCCCAGCGAGGTGAACTCACGCGCAGCATGCTTGCGACACGCATCGAGGAACTTGTGAGCGGGGCCTACGATGAGGCCGCGAGCAGCTGGAGCTCCCGGCTGAAGGCCGACCCGGGAGTTGACGAAGCCGTCGGACTGCTGCTGACGCTCACCGCAGACGACGGGCCTGCCCTGGCCACCCCGGCCCGACGCCGTACGAGGGAATCTGCATGATGTCGATGAGGAACCGGAACGGGACCTTCCCGTTTATCGCGGAATCGCCCAGCGGGCAGCTGATCTTCTGCTTCCACCATGCTGGCGGCAGCGCATCGGTCTACCGCGGCTGGGTCTCGGCCAGCCCCCGGATCAATGCGGTTCCGGTAGAACTTCCTGGAAAAGCCACGAGGTTGCGTGAGCCATGGGTCAGCGACTTCTCTAGCCTGGCGCGGCAACTGGCCAGCGAACTCCTCCAGCTGGCCGGTGACGCCCCGGCGGTGCTGTACGGCCACAGCATGGGGGCCGCCCTGGCCTACGAGACCGCAGCCTATTTGCAGGAGTGCCATCAGCGCACCCCGCGAGCGGTGGTGGTCGCGGCGCGGCAGGCTCCAGGGGAGACCATCGAAGGGGAGTATCACAGTTCCATGGGTCTGGCCGCGCTCCGGGAGGAGCTGGCCATGGTCGGTGGCACTCCGCCCGAGATCCTGGCTAACGACGACATCATGGCACTGCTGCTCGCGGGAGTTCAGCGTGACTACGTGCTGCACGAGTCGTTCTGCCACACCTCGACGGTGCTGTCCTGCCCCATCCTGGCGCTCGCCGGAGCCGACGACCCGACCATCGTGCCGGAGAGGCTGAAGAGCTGGTCTCGATTCACCAGTTCGCGCTTCGAACTCAAGGTATTACCCGGGGCGCATTTCTTCGCCACGGGGTCGGGTCGCGATTTCTTGGATGACCTAGCCGACGATCTCCAGCGGATCACTGCTGGCCTGGACTGAGCACGCCGCAACCATGGTGTGGGCGACGGCCAGGCGGTTCCCTGGGTCCGCCGTCATCCTGAAGAGCTGAACCGGTGTCGCTGGTGCGGGGTGCGACTGGTTGGGGCAGGGGTGGTTGGCATTTCGGTGTATCCGGTGAAACGGGCCTGCCGCACCGTTGCTGGAAGAACTCACGACGCCTTCGGCCCAGGAGAGAGGGCGAGCCCGGCTGAGGCGTTCCCGGTCAGCAGCGCCTGGCAGACATTGGGCTGGCATACCCCGCGACAGCGTCGTGGCCAGAGAGCAGGCGAAGCCGGTAGGAGAACAGCGCCAGGACAACGCTGGGCACAAGACCATGGGCGCGACTGCCGAGGAGTTTGGCGGTTACCGGCGTCCTGCTGGAACGGGCGGCGATCACCGGGGAGCCGGTGGACGGCCCGGAGCGCATGGGCTAAGGTTAGCCATGCCTAAGTAAGCAGTATCGGAAGGGTGTCTCCCAGTGAAGACCCGGAAGCAGGTCCGCCAAGGAAGGCACCTTTGTATCTTTGATAGGCAGTTCTCCGCTATGGCGCCTTCTCTGGGGTGGCAATCAGCCGCCCCCTGTCGCGATCATTCTTTGCCGTCTCCGCAACAGCAACCTCGCCGCTGTGCCTGCTTCTTCCCTGGCTGCGCTGCCAGGTGGTGTGCGGTCACCCGCGGGTTGCCGTTGCGGCCGAGGCCGGGGTGGTGGTGAATGTGCATAGGGTGGTAGCTATCGGGCTGTCAGGGGTGAGGCTTGACCGTCGTCCTCGGGCCGGTGCCGCGGTTCGTGGCTGGGGCTGATTCGAGATAGCCCATCGTGGCAGCGTCGCCTCCGGCCCGGGATTCTCAGTGGCTGCTGTCCGGGTGGTGCCAGTCGGCGCGGTGGGCAGAATCCGAAGAGGTCCCTCCAGGGTTTCCACGGGGGGATTGGCAAGATTCTGATGAAGAAGAGGAAAGAATGATCGATAGTTCTGCGCAGCCCCAGGCGGGGTACGACACCGCTACTAAGCGTCGCTGGAGTATGCAGAACCGGGCGGTCGTGAGCGGCGCCCTCGGGTCTGCCCTGGAGTGGTTCGACTTCGGTGTCTACGGCGCTCTCTCTGCCACGCTTTTCCCGCAACTCTTCTTCGCGGAACTGGGCCCCGCCGGCGCAGCGATGGCCTCGTTCGCGACTTTTGGCGTGGGCTTTCTCGCCCGGCCGCTGGGCGGGATCGTCTTTGGCCACCTCGGGGACCGGTTCGGCCGCCGCCCCATACTGTTGGCGACCTTCATCACCATGGGACTGGCCTCGGCGCTCATCGGGCTGTTGCCGGTAAACGGTAGCTTTGAGGTCGCTCTCTGCCTGGTCCTGCTGCGATTCATCCAGGGTTTTTCCCTCGGGGGTGAGGTCACCGGGGCTCAGCTGATGACCCTGGAGCATGCCAAGGGGAACTCCCGCGGGATCCGCGGGGCCCTGATGAACGTCGGTTCCCCCTTTAGCCAGGTGCTGGCCAACCTGGTGCTGCTCCTGCTGTCGGCCTCCCTGACCGCCGAACAGTTCGCCCAATGGGGCTGGCGGATTCCGTTCGTCGGCGGGCTGCTGCTCGTTGCGCTGGGCATCTACATCAGGCTGAAGCTGCAAGAGACCCCCATCTTCGTGGCGGCTTCCCGGACGAAGACCGGCAACCGGCTGGGGCTCGGAGTGCTGGTGTCCCAGCCGAGGACCGTGCTGACCCTCGTCCTGGTCTGGGCGGCGCCAGTCACGGTGTTCTATGTCATCGCCGTCTATGGTCTGGCCTACCTGATCGAGGTCGCCGGGTTCGACCGGAGCAGTGCCTTCCTCGTCACGATGGTGGGCAACGCCGTCTCGGTGGTGTTCACCCTGCTGGGTGGCTGGGTGAGCGACCGGATAGGTCGGCGCCCGGTGCTGTTTATCGGCTATGCCGGATGTTTTATCGGCGTGGCTAGCTTCGTCCCGGCTAGCGCGAGCGGCAGCCTGCTGCCGGTCATTCTCAGCGTGACTCTTACCTTGTCCGCTGCGCTGTTCCAGTTCGGTGCCCAGCCGGCATTCTTCGCCGAACAATTCCCGACCCGTACCCGGTTCGCGGGCTCTGCCCTGGCACTCACTCTTTCCGGGGTGCTATTTGCTGCCCCGGCCCCTTTGGTCGCGACGATCTTCAGCAACGCGGGCGAGCCTCGGCTGATTTTCTGGGTAGTCTGTGCGCTCAACGTCGGATCGGCCGTCGCCCTGCTCTGCCTCAAGGCGCGTAGCGAAGAGCTCATGGTCAACGACGATGAGGCCGCCGCGGGTCGGGAGCTCCTACCGGACGCTGACGAGGCCGCTGAAAGCAGCAGTGAAGTCAGGGTCTGACGGGTTCTCTGGCGATAGGTGGTCCAGCGTTGGCTGGAGCGTTCCTGGTCTCCTCTTGGACAGGAACGCAACGGCTGGGGCTGCCCGAAGGGAGAGGTGTGCCGTCGGCCGAGGCGCTGCGCCGTGGTGCTTACAGGTGGCTGCCTCGCCTGGCCAGGCGCGGACGAGCGACGCCCATCGCGGCGGGTCCTTCCTGGTGCCTGCCGGTTTCCGGCTCCAGCAGTCGGGCGCGCCCGGCCCGTGGCGTGCGCACGGGCTGGGGCAGCTGGCTGTGTTCGAGCCGCGGTTCCGGGCAGCTGAGGAGCTGATATCCTCGCCGGTAGGTTTCCTTCGGGGCAGCGGGTCGTTCTCCTTGCCGGTTTGACCGGCGTCCCGACTGAAGGCTAGAGTTGGACGTCGGTTTGGTGTGGCATCCGCCGCCGAACCCCAAGAGCATCCGCAGTGCGGAGTCAAGTAGACAAGTACGAAAGTAGGTCAGGCGTGTACGCGATTGTGCGCAGTGGCGCCCGCCAGCACAAAGTTGCGGTTGGCGATGTTGTGGACATCGACCTGGTGTCCGAGAAAGTGGGCAGCACCGTCGAATTGACCCCGCTGCTGGTCGTTGACGGTGACAAGGTCACCTCCGACGCGAAGGGCCTTGGCAAGGTCAAGGTCACCGCTGAGGTGCTGGACGAGGTCAAGGGTCCGAAGATCCGCATCATGAAGTACAAGAACAAGACCGGTTACAAGAAGCGCCAGGGCCACCGCCAGCGGTACACCCAGGTCAAGGTCACCGGGATCGAAAGCTGAGGTCGTGAGAGATGGCACATAAGAAAGGCGCGTCCTCGACGCGGAACGGTCGCGACTCCAACGCTCAGCGCCTCGGCGTGAAGCGCTTCGGCGGTCAGCTGGTGAACGCCGGTGAGATCATCGTCCGCCAGCGCGGCACCCACTTCCACCCGGGTGACGGCGTTGGCCGTGGTGGCGACGACACGCTGTTCGCCCTCGTGGCCGGCAACGTGCAGTTCGGCACCCGCCGTGGTCGCCGCGTCGTCAACGTGATCGCAGCCGAGAGCTGACCGTTTCCTGAAACGTAAGCGGTGGCCCCGTCCTAAGAGGACGGGGCCACCGCATTTTGCGTCCCCCGGCTAGCCCTGAGGGGCGTTGGCGCCGTACCCCGGGTGCGGTTCGGGGCGCTTTCTCGTCTGGGTCCCCGCGTCCGGCCTTGAACTCGGCCCGCCGGGAACGCCCGTCGTGGTGGACCGCGCGGCCTTGTCCGGATGGACATGTAACCCGCGGAAAACAACTCAACCACACCCTTGACTCGCCCGAATCTGTGGCAGATACTGTCTGTATCAATTTGTTTCAGTGGTTATGATTCTGGAATGGGGGTTGATCGACGATGACAACGCTTCCCGACGCGAGCCTCGGCAAGAACCTGCAAGGCACCGGCGCGCGGGCCTGGATTCAGCGCTTCGGCGGCTACCTGGCGAGCATGATCATGCCGAATATCGGCGCGTTCATCGCCTGGGGTCTCATCACGGCGCTGTTCATCGAGAAGGGCTGGTTGCCCAACGCGACGCTGGCCCAGCTGGTCGGTCCCATGCTCTACTTCCTGCTCCCCATCCTGATCGGCTACACGGGTGGGCGGATGGTGCACGGCCAGCGGGGCGCGGTGATCGGCGCGATCGCGACGGCGGGCGTCATCATCGGCGGGATCACCGACTGGGCGACGCTGGCCGGGACGCCCATGTTCCTTGGCGCCATGATCATGGGCCCGCTGGCGGCCTACGTGCTCAAACTGTTCGACGGCCTGATCGAGGGCAAGGTCGCATCCGGGTTCGAGATGCTGGTGGACAATTTCTCGCTCGGCATCATCGGCATGGGGTTTGCGATACTCGGCGTGCTGAGTGTCGGTCCCGTCGTCAGCGCGGTGATCGCGGTGATGGCCGGGGGCGTGAACGCGCTAGTGACGGCTGGCCTGCTGCCGCTGGTCTCGATGCTGGTCGAACCAGCCAAGGTGCTCTTCCTCAACAACGCGATCAACCATGGGATCTTCAGCCCCCTGGCGGTGCTCGACGTGCAGGACGCGGGTAAGTCGATCCTGTTCATGGTCGAGTCCAACCCCGGGGCCGGGCTGGGGCTGCTGCTGGCCTTCGCCTTCTTCGGCCCCCGGTCGCTGCGGCCGTCCACCCCGGGCGCCATCATCATCCACTTCCTCGGCGGCATCCACGAGATCTACTTCCCCTACGTCCTCATGCGACCGGTCCTGATCCTGGCCATGATCGCCGGATCGATGTCTGGACTGTTCGTCGGCACGGCGCTCGGCGCTGGGCTCGTCGCGACCCCGGCGCCCGGTTCGATCTTCGCCTATTTCGCGGTGACGCCGCGCGGTGCTCACCTGGCCATGATCCTGTCGGTGCTGGCAGCGACCGTCGTGTCGTTCCTGGTCGCGGCGGCCTTCCTCCGGCTTGGACGCCGCAGCGAAGAGTCTGCCGAACCGGCCGCACCGGGGGGCACCCCCGTCCAGACTGCGATTGCGGGCGTGATCCACAAGGTGGTCATCGCGTGCGACGCCGGGATGGGGTCGTCGGTCATGGTCGCCAGCCAGATGAAGAAACGGCTCGCTCCCTACGGTGTCACCGTCGCGCACACTCCGGTGGATCAGATTCCCGCCGACGCGCAGGTCGTCCTCACCCACGAGGGGCTCTATCAACGCGCGCGGCAGGCCGCGCCGTCAGCGAACGTGCTGCCGTTCAACAACTACGTCTCAGATCCGGCCTTCGACGGCCTGGAGGCACTGGTCAAGGCCAACCACGAGTCCGAGCCGAGACGGGTGGCCCCCACGCCGGAGACGGCCGCCGCGGAGCCCACATCCGGTGAGGTCGCCGGGGCGAGGCTCAGTGCCGACGGCGTGCGGCTCGGGGCCAAGGCCGCAGGAAAGACCGAGGCGATCCGCCAGGCTGGCGAACTGCTGGTCGGCCTCGGCGCGGCGACGCCGGCCTACGTCGAAGGCATGCTCGCCCGCGAGGAACAGATCTCGACCTACCTGGGCAATGGGGTCGCGATCCCGCACGGCACCAACGAATCCCGCGCCCACATCACCGGGACGGCACTCGGCGTCCTCCAATTTCCCGACGGGGTCGACTGGGGCGGTGAGACCTGTTACGTCGCGATCCCCATCGCCTCCACCGGGGACGAACACGTCGGCATCCTGGCCGCGCTCGCCCAGGTGCTGGTCGACCCGGAGAAGGCCGACCGCCTGCGCACCACCACCGATGTCCACGAGGTGTTGAACCTCTTGGCGCCCGAGAAGGAGCAATCATGAAAGCACTGCGGTTCTACGCCCCAGGAGACGTCCGGCTGGAGGACGTCCCGGAGCCGGTCTGCGGGCCGGAGGAGGTCAAGATCAGGGTGAGGAACTGTTCCACCTGCGGCACCGATGTCAAGATCTTTCGCAACGGCCACGTCAACATCACCCGGGTGACCACCATGGGGCACGAGATCGCGGGCGATGTCGTCGAGGTGGGCGCGCGGGCGAGGGGAGGCTTCGCCGTCGGGGACCGGGTGCAATGCATCGCGGCGGTGCCCTGCGGGGAGTGCCACGAGTGCGGCAAGGGCTGGGGAGAGGTGTGCGCCAACCAGACCTCCGTCGGCTACCAGTACGACGGTGGCTTCGCCGAATACATGATCGTGCCTGCCCAGGTGCTCAAGGTGGGCGGGCTCAACCGGATTCCGGACAACATCGACTATGCCGAGGCCTCGGCCGCCGAGCCGCTGGCGTGCGCCATCAACGCGCAGGAGCAGCTCGGTATCCAGCCCGGGGACTTCACGGTGGTCTTCGGTGCCGGACCGATCGGCTGCATGCACATCCGGATCGCGCGCGGCATGTTCGGCGCTGGCGACATCGTCTTAGTCGACGTCAACGCCGAACGCCTGGCGATGTCGGCCCAGGCCGTCGGCCCGGAGCACATCATTGACGCCTCGGTGAGCGACCCCGTCGCGAAGGTCCTCGACCTTACCGGCGGACGAGGGGCCGATGTCGTCATCACGGCGACCCCGGCCAAAATCACCCAGGAACAGGCCATCGCGATGGCCGCCCGCAACGGACGCATCTCGTTCTTCGGGGGCCTACCCAAGCAAGACCCGGTCATCGCCTGCGATTCCAATCTGGTGCACTACCGGCAGTTGCACATCCACGGGGCCAACGGCTCGTCCCCGGAGCACAACCGGCGCGCGCTGCAGGCGATCTCGAGCGGTCAAGTTCGTCTCGATGATCTCATCACCAGGAGGCTACCCTTGTCGCAGGCCCTCGATGCGCTCGGCATCGTCGAACGCGGGGAGGCGATCAAGGTGACCATCGAGCCATAGGAGGCCACGTGCCGAGTCTTGAGCCACGGGCGCTGTACGCGCCGGAACGTCACGCCGCGATCCTGGCCGAGGCGAAGCGCGTGGGTCGAGTCGAGGTCGCGGCGCTGGCCGAATCGCTGGGGGTCACCCCCGAGACGGTGCGCCGCGACCTCACCGCGCTGGAACGGCTCGGCGAGCTGCGCCGCGTCCACGGTGGGGCGCTGCTGGTGCAGCGGGCGGAGTTCGAACCGTCGCTGGTCGAGCGTGAGGCACGGCTGTCGGACGAGAAGCACCGCATCGCGCTGAGGGCGCTGCAAGAGCTGCGTGACGATGCCACGGTGCTGCTCGACTCCGGGACGACCACGGCGGCGCTCGCGTCCCTCGTGCCGCCCGATGCGAAGCTGACGGCGGTGACCAACTCGCTCAACATCGCGAACCTGCTGCTGCCGCGGCGGGGCGTCGGGGTGTGCTGCCTCGGTGGGCGGGTGCGTCCAGTGACCGGTGCCGCGGTGGGGGAGTGGACGCTGGCGGCGCTGGCCGGGGTGTGTGTCGATGTCGCCTTCCTCGGCGCCAACGGATTCTCGCTGGCCAGGGGCTTCACGACCCCCGATCAGGTCGAGGCCGCGGCGAAACGGGCGATGGTCGCAGCGGCCCGCCGGGTCATCGTCCTCGCCGACTCCTCCAAGGTCGGGCAGGACAGCCTGCACCGTTTCGCCACCGCGAGGGAGGTGGCGATGCTCATCACCGACACCGGCCTGGACGACGAGACCGCCGCCGAGCTGGACGAGGCCGGGATCGAGGTGGTCCGGGTCTAGGCCGGAGCCGGTGCCGCGGAACTCGCCGCCCGGGGAGCGGTGTTGCGGTTAGACTTGCCCGCGATGGCTATCCCCTCCTTCGTAGACCGCGTCAGGCTCACCGTGCAGGCAGGCAACGGTGGGCACGGTTGTGCCTCCATCCGCCGGGAGAAGTTCAAACCGCTCGGCGGGCCCGACGGGGGCAACGGCGGGCATGGCGGCTCGGTGATCCTGCGGGTCGACCCGAACCTCACCACCCTGGTCGAATACCACCGGCAGTCGGTCCGTAAGGCGTCCAACGGCCAGCCTGGCAAGGGGGACCACCAGAACGGCGCCAATGGCGACGATGTCGTGCTCGCCGTGCCGGAGGGGACCGTGGTCTCGGACGCCGAATCCGGGGAGGTGCTCGCCGACCTCACGGGGCAGCAGACCGAGTACACGGTCGCCGAAGGAGGCCGGGGAGGCCTCGGCAACGCGGCGCTGGCCTCGGCCTCGCGCAAGGCCCCCGGGTTCGCGCTGCTCGGCGAGGAGGGAGACTGCCGCGTCATCGTCCTCGAGCTGAAGGTCGTCGCCGACGTCGGCCTGGTCGGGTTCCCTAGCGCGGGCAAATCTAGCCTGATCGCCGCGATCTCCCGGGCCCGGCCCAAGATCGCCGACTACCCGTTCACCACGCTCGTGCCGAACCTGGGCGTCGTCGTCGCTGGCGACCTGACCTACACCGTGGCCGACGTGCCCGGGCTGATCGAGGGGGCCAGCCTCGGCAAGGGCCTCGGCTTCGATTTCCTGCGTCACATCGAACGCTGCCAGGCGATCGTGCACGTCATCGACTGCGCTACCTACGAACCGGGACGAGACCCGCTCACCGATCTCGACGTCATTGAGGGGGAGCTCGCCGCGCACGGCGGACTGGAGGACCGGCCCCGGCTCATCGCCCTCAACAAGATCGACCTGCCCGACGCGAAGGACCTCGCCGAGATCGTCCGCCCCGACCTGGAGGCGCGCGGACACCGGGTGTTCGAGATCTCCACCAAGACCTCGGCCGGGCTGAACGCGCTGGTGTTCGCGATGGCCGAGATCGTCAAGCAGCGGCGCGATCAGATCGCCGCGGCCGAACCGCCCCGGGCCGTGCTGCGCCCCGCACCGGTCGGGTCGAAACCGAAACCGGCCGAGGAGTTCACGATCCGCAAGATGGGCGACGGCGAGGGCGGGTTCGTCTGGCGGGTGCGGGGCGCCAAACCTGAGCGCTGGGTCAGGCAGACCGATTTCAACAACGCCGAGGCGGTCGGGTACCTGGCCGACCGGCTCAACCGGCTCGGGGTCGAGGACCGGCTGCTCGAACTCGGTGCGCGGGCTGGGGACGCGGTCGCGATCGGTGCCGACAACCCGGTCGTGTTCGACTTCGCCCCGCAGATCGACATCGGTGCCGAGATCCTGTCCCGCCGCGGCGAGGACAGTCGGCTGGAGACCGAACGCCCGTCTGTCACCAGGCGCCGCGCGCTGGACGCCGAGTATCACGCCGCGAAGCGCAACATCGACGCCGCCATCGAGGGCTACGACACCGGCGATGAGAACTGACCTCGCCGGAGCCCACCGCGTCGTCGTCAAGATCGGCTCCTCGTCGCTGACGACCGCTCAGGGTGGGCTGAACCTCGACCAGGTGTCCGCGCTCGTGGACGCCCTCGCCGCGGCCCGCGCGTCCGGGCGCCAGATCGTGCTGGTCAGCTCCGGGGCGATCGCTGCGGGGCTGGCCCCGCTCGGGTTCCGGCGCCGCCCCAAGGACCTCGCCTCCCAGCAGGCCGCCGCCTCCGTCGGGCAGGGGCTGCTCGTCGCCCACTACGCACGGCTGTTCGCGGCCCACGACACGAGGGTGGGCCAGGTGCTGCTGACGGTGCAGGACGTGACCCGCCGCGCGACCTACCGCAATGCCCTGTCCACCATGAGCCGCCTGCTGCGGCTCAACGCGATCCCGATCGTCAACGAAAACGACACCGTGGCAACGCACGAGATCCGGTTCGGTGACAACGACCGGCTCGCGGCGCTGGTCGCGCACCTCGTGCGGGCCGAGGCGCTGGTGTTGCTCAGCGATGTGGACGGCCTGTACACCGGCCACCCCGACGACCCGGGGAGCGAGTTCGTGGCCCGGGTCGATGACCTGTCCTCGCTGCGGGTCGACACCTCGCGGCCGGGTAAGGCGGGCGTCGGCACCGGCGGCATGACCACCAAGCTCCAGGCCGCCGAGATCGCGACCAGTGCGGGTATCCCGGTGGTGCTGACCCGCCCGGCGCGGCTGAGCGAGGCGCTGGCCGGCGACCCGGTCGACCTGGTTGGCCCGGACGGCCGCGTCCTCGCCAGGGGCCTGACGAACTACGCCGACGAGGAACTGCACCCCATGCTGGGACGCACCACGCGCGACCTGGTCAGCGAGTTCGGCGACGACTTTGAGCGTGAGGTCGTGCACCGCGATCAGCTCATCGTGCTGTCGCGCTACCAGCAGGACGCGCGCCGGATCGAGGGCTGAGGTGGGCCCAGTCGAGATCTGGGGCTGGGTGTGCGGTATCGCGAGCGCTTTGTCAGCCCTGCCCCAACTGGTGCGGCTGCTGAGAGCGCGCACCAGCGCCGGGCTGTCGCTGCTGGCGTGGCAGCTCAACGCCGGTGTGCTGTGGGGGTGGACCGCACACGGGGTGCTGACCGTGAGACACAACCTGATCTGGTCGAACCTCTTCCTGGCCTGCAGCATGACCGCCGTCGTCGCGCTCATCGTCCTGGACCGGCGGCTGGCGTGGACGCGGAGCCTGACGCCCGTGGTGGCCCTGTTCGCGGTGCTTGTCGCGATCGAGTGGAACCTCGGTGAGGTGGTGTTCGGGCTGGTTGTGCTCGGTCCTGGCGCCTTCGCCCTGGTCGCCCAGTTCGTGGATCTGTTGAGGAGGCCCGACCTGAGCGGGGTGTCGCTGCCCGCGCTGGCGGTCAACGCCATGGTCCAGATCATGTGGTTCAGCTGGGCGAGCCTGGCCACGGACCGGGCGGTCCAGCTCGTCTCGACCTGTATTGGGTTGTGCGCCTTGGCGAACGTCGCCGCCTATCTCGGCAGGTGGCGGGGGTGGCTGCGTCCACCGGGCTGAGCGGTTAGGCTCCGCGGTATGGATTTCAACAGCCAAGCCGAGGACGCTCGCGCGGCGAGCCGCGAACTCGCCACGCTCACCCGGGACCGCAAGGACGCCGCACTGCACGCCATGGCCGACGCGCTGGCCGAGGGGGAGCAGACCGTCCTGGCCGCGAACGGGTTGGATGTCGCCCGGGCCATCGAGGCCTCCACCCCGGAGGCGATCATCGACCGGCTGTCGCTGAGCCCCGCGCGGGTGTCGGCGATGGTGCAGGGGCTGCGTGACCTGGCCTCGCTGGCCGACCCGGTCGGTGACGTGGTGCGGGGCTGGCGGCTGCCGAACGGTGTGCGGGTGAGCCAGGTGAGGGTGCCGTTTGGTGTCGTCGGCATCATCTACGAGGCGCGCCCGAACGTGACCGCCGATGCTGGCGGGATCTGCGTCAAGTCGGGCAATGCCGCGCTGCTGCGCGGCTCCAGCTCGGCGGTGGACTCCAACCGGGCCATCGTGGCGTGCCTGCGGCGGGGCCTGGAACGGGCAGGCCTCAACCCTGACGCGATCAGCCTGGTCGAGGGCGGACGCGACGTGACCGCCCAGATGATGGCGGCCCGCGGCCTAGTCGATGTGCTGATCCCGCGGGGTGGGGCCGGGCTGATCGAGGCGGTCGTCCAGGGCTCGACGGTGCCGGTGATCGAGACCGGCACCGGCAACTGCCACCTGTATGTCGACGCCGCGGCCGATGTGGAGGTCGCGCTCGGCATCTTGCTGAACGCGAAGACGCAACGCCCGAGCGTCTGCAACGCCGCCGAGACGCTGCTGGTGCACCGCGACATCGCGGACGCCTTCGTCCCGAAGACCCTGGAGGCGCTGGCCGAGCGGGGAGTCACGGTGCACGGGGACGAAGCCATGTGCGCCTACAGCGGGGCGGTGGTTCCGGCGTCCGGGGACGAGTACGAGGAGGAGTACCTGTCACTGGACCTGGCGGCGAAGGTGGTCTCGTCGCTGGAGGAGGCGATCGCCCACATCCGGCGTTACACGAGCGGTCACTCCGAGACTATCGTCACCGCCGATCAGCGGGCCGCGGACCGTTTCGTTGCAGAGGTGGACGCCGCGGCCGTGCTGGTCAATGCGTCCAGCCGGTTCGTGGACGGCGGCGAGTTCGGGTTCGGCGCCGAGATTGGCATCTCGACCCAGAAGCTGCACGCCCGTGGCCCCATGGGGTTGGTCGAGATGACTTCGACCAAGTACGTCATCGTCGGCGAGGGCCAGGTGAGAGGCTGAGCGCGGCCGCGGGGCCGTTCGCCCCGGGGAACGCTGGCTGGTGAGCCGGGGTTGGCGCGAATGCTGCCGCCGGACACCGTTGGCCGGTAGTATTCCGGGCCATGATGCATCTTCTTGAGTCGGCTGGCCATGCCGGTCCGTGGGTCGCCGGTGGGGTTTTCCTCGCGCTGCTGGTGGTCGCGCTGCTGTTCGTCCGTAACGCCGGGAAGGGTCGGCCGCACGCCTGATGAGCGGCGCACTGATGCACGCCGAGCACGGCCGGCGGCTGCGGCTGGGTGTCATGGGTGGCACCTTCGACCCGATTCACCACGGTCACCTGGTGGCGGCCTCCGAGGCTGCTGCCCGGTTCCACCTGGATGAGGTGGTGTTCGTCCCCACTGGTATCCCGTGGCAGAAGCGTCACCGCAAGGTGTCCCTGCCAGAGGACCGGTACCTCATGACGGTCATCGCGACGGCCTCTAACCCCCGGTTCTCGGTGTCGCGGGTCGACATCGACCGCCCCGGCGACACCTACACGGTCGATACGCTCAAGGACCTGCGCGCCCAGCGCGGGGACGATGTCGACCTGTTCTTCATCACTGGCGCTGACGCGCTGCGCCAGATCCTCACCTGGCGGGGTGCCGATCAGTTGTTTGACCTGGCTCATTTCGTGGGGGTGTCGCGCCCGGGCGTCCCCATGGTCGAGGCCGACATCGCTCATCTGCCGGCCAACAAGGTAACGTTGCTCGAGGTGCCGGCCATGGCGATCTCGTCCACGGATTGCCGCCGCCGATCCGAGCAGGGGCTACCGATTTGGTACCTCGTGCCGGATGGCATCGTCCAATACATCGCCAAACGCGGGCTGTACCCGCAGCAAGACACGGCTGGAGACACGTGAGCCTTCCTGAACAGATCCTCGACCTGACAAGGGTTGCCGCACAGGCGGCAGCAGACAAGCTGGGCACCGGTATCGTCGCATTCGACGTTTCGGAACACCTGGCGATCACCGACGTATTCCTCGTCGTATCGGCGAACAACGAGCGCCAGGTCAGCGCCATCGTGGATGGAATCGAGGAGGCGCTGCTCAAGCGTGGCGTCAAACCTACCCGGCGGGAGGGTGATCGCGAGGCCCGCTGGGTGTTGCTCGACTATCTCGACATCGTCGTGCACGTCCAGCACAGCGAGGAACGCGCCCTCTATTCGCTGGAGCGGCTGTGGAAGGACGCGCCAGCGGTTCCGCTGGACATCGACCAGGTTCCCGGGCAGGAAAGCGGCGAGGCTTCGTGAGCACGACGCTGATCCTGATCCGGCACGGCGAAACCAGGCTGAACGCGCTTGGGGTGTTTCAGGGACAGCTGGACGAGCCGCTCAGCGAGGTGGGCCTCGGCCAGGCCCGGGCGGCCGCCGTGTCGATGGCTGGCCTCAGGCCGGACGCGCTCTATGCGTCCGATCTTCAGCGGGCCAGGCAGACCGCTGACGAGGTGGCGAGGCTGACCGGCCAGGAGGTGCGCACCGACGAGAGGCTTCGGGAGATTCACTGCGGTTCCTGGCAGGGACGCAGCATCGCGGAGGTGTCGCAGGAGTTCCCCCAGCTGGTCGAGTTCCGCCGCAGCGGGCAGGACTTCCGCCGTTCGGCGACCGGTGAGACCGCGGCCGAGCTGGCCGATCGGGTGTGCGAGGGGCTGCTCGACATCATCAAGGAGAACAAGAACCAGACCGTCATGATCGCCAGCCACGGCCTGGCCATCCGGGTCGGGATCGCCAGGCTGCTGGGCCTGCCCGACGAGCTGTCGATGACGCTTGGCACCATGCAGAACTGCCGCTACGCCCTAGTCAGCCACTCCAAGCGGAGGGTCCGCCTATCGGCCTACAACCTTCCCAGCTAGCCTGCCGGTAGCCGCTGGGCTCAGTATCGTCCGCTGATGTTGGACGCAGGAGAGGTCCGGTTGCTGCCTCGGGTACAGTCTGGGCGTTCTCTCGGCGACGGGTGAGGCAGGGTGCCGGTGTGATGCTCGGGCGGGTGCACACAGCGCATCGGGCTACCCGGGCGAGCGTGTCCTGGGTTGGTCTCGCTGGCTCCTCAGGCCTGCTCGGTCTGCCGTGTGAGCTGGTACCTGCGCCGTGAAAGACGGGCTGCCGAGGGCGTGTTTTCCCTAGTCAGGGGCTCGATTCGCAATCGTGGCGCAGATGCGCTATCGTTCTCTAGTCCCAAGGGACGCGGGGCTATGGCGCAGTTGGTAGCGCGCTTCCATGGCATGGAAGAGGCCAGGGGTTCGAATCCCCTTAGCTCCACAGGTAAACGGACCGGCTGCATAGTCGGTCCGGTTTCGCGTTGGTCGTGTTTTCCCTATGCTGACCGGGGTTATCGGCCAGAATGTTTCTATGGGCTGAGCCCCGGGAAGGCTAAAATTAGGTCATGTGCTTTGCCAACATTTGGTTCCTGCCAGACTGCTGCCAAGGTAAGGCTTTCGAAGCGAGAACTCGGGAACTCACTCGTATTGAGCCCTACCTGGTGGATGTGAAACTTGCTCACCCGGTCAGGCAAGCACACGGATTGGACAGCGCCCGACTGGCCTACGTCATTTCTAAAAGCTCTTGTGAATGTCAGGGGCTGATTGGTGGGAAAGGGGTAGAGCTCTATCGGGGCGCTCTCAGCTACCCGGAGATTCTTAGCTGGCTCACCTACCTACAAACCCTGCTGCCAGCGGGGGCGAAAATCGCTCTCATGCGTGCCTGGAGTCCAGGAGATAAAGTTACCCCAGCCAGCGTGAGCGCCGTGAATCTCAAGGCCCTCACCGAAACTATGCTGGCCAACCTCGAAGAAGACGAGATGCTGATAATCAGGATGGGCAAGTAGTCGGCTAATGTCCTTAGCGATACTATCTGCGCACCGCTTCCTGCAGAGTCGTTTTGGTCGCTGAACTTGGCTAGTTCGACCAGGTAGGCTTTCACGGCGTGGCTGGCTGCTGGCCCCCAAGCCTTCCGCGAGGGAGTCCAGTTCGTTGCGATGGACGGACCTCACCGGGCGCCCATCCGCTGCCGGTGGAGCCCTTGAGCACGTGACCACGGTCATGGACCGTTCCACGTGATGGCTCTCATCAGTGAGAAGCTCGACTGCTGCTCTCAACGCCTCCAGCAAGAAACCCTCGGACACCGGGGCTAAACCGTGGATCCTCTCTACCGGGTCTGCCGTATAGCCGGGACCCGGGACGCGCTGCTGACCACGACGCAACAGGACCGCCTCGCCGAAATGTTCACTGAGACCCCACCCATATCGCGTTCGGCGTCACCTGGAACCTCCACCAGACCGCTCTTGATGCCTACCAGCACCGCTACCGGATAGTCGAGAAAGGCCATGGTCACGCTGATCTGCCACCCTGAGAACCGGTGTCCCAAGGCCGACTACCTCAACTCCGATCCCTCGGGCCAGACCCTGAACCGCCGCCGCGCCGACATTCTGGTCTACCCCAGTCGCCCCGGCACATTAAGCGTTCCCACCGAGGCCATGAACGGGCTACTAGAACACCTGCGAGGCACAGCACGCGGGTTTGGCGGCATCACCACTTACATCACCCGCTGCTTCCTCCACACCGGCGGCTTCAGACCCGTCACCCACTCCCTATGCGTGAAGAGCCGCGTAAGGTGGTTGCACCTGGTGCGCCGGGTTTCGGTGGGTGCATGGTCGTAGGCAACAGGTAGTGTGCCTGCCAAGGCTCTGAAGAAGAACTCGCCAGCCCCGGTCTGGGGCAAGATGTTGCCGACGGGTTAATACTAAGAAGAGCCTTTCTTCCCTTTCTTGGGGTAGATGTTGACGACCTGTATTTCGCCGATGGCCAGCTGGGCGGTTGAGGTCAGCTGGGTGCTCAGTTCGCCATTGCGCCCCATGCCCGCCCAAACGATCTCCCAGTGGGTGGTCGCGGTGACAGTGAAGATGCCTTGCTTGGCGTAGACATGTCCGCAGTTCGGGGATTTTTCGCTGGAAGTCGGCGTCCACGCAGCTCCAGCCGAACGGCAGGTGACGGTATTTCCATCGCCCATATTCCACGTGGTTTTCACCACGCGTGCAGTAGCGGTTACCGAACTGGCCCCAGCGGTGGCGGTGCGAGTAATTGGTCCGTAGGTTTCTTCGCCGGGGTTGGCGATCCACATCCATATTGGCTTGCCGACGAATCCCATCGCGTTGGGGGCCTTCTCCAGAGACCGGGGAGCGGTTCCGATCGTGGGAGGGGCAAGTCTCATACGCTCGATCGCAGTATTGGCGAGTTGTGCGGGATCGGGCCCTTGTGCGTCGTCGACGACCATATACATGGTCCTCCCGAACGAAGTGGCAAAGGGGAGGGTGCACAATACCATCCTGCCGCTGGTGGCGCCGCCCCATCGTTCGTCACTTCGAGGCGGCTGGGGGATTCCCTTCATCCAACATTGATGCCTCTCGTTCCAGGTCCCGCCATGCTTCTCGCATGGAACCGTCTGCTCTCCCCAATGGCATGTCCTTTCAGGCCGCTTTCGGCCTTCTCTGGGCTTTCTTTCCGGTAGCGTTGCTTGGCGTATTTCGCGAGCGGTTATTGTGATGTGGCTTCGATTGTGCACCCTTACTGCATCGTCTAGCTCCTCATTGGCTTGGGCGGGTCCTGTGGTGGCGAAGAGTGCAGAGGTGAGGCATGCTGCTAAAGCGGCAATAGGCGCCTTTTGGGTGAGGGTTCTTTTTAGCATGAGCTGCCCGCCTTGTTGCTAATCTTTGTGACTACCCAAGTCCCGTTACTTCGCTTCTGGAGCGTGGCGACTTCGCTGACGAACGGACTGTTTACATTTTCGATAATCTCTTCCCCGGTGGAGATTCTGAGGAATCTAACCTTTCTGAGGTCCTTGCAGTAGTAGGCTTTCGTGACCGCCGTGTCGCCCAGCGGTGTGGGCGTTTCGATGTTCACGTTGCGGTAGATGATCTCTCCGTCATCTTTCCAGTCGCCCTCAACCATCTTGTTGAGCATCAAAACGAGTTGGGCCACTTCGTCTGACTCAGCGACTCGAGACAGGGGAGTGACGTCTGTCTGGGTCGGGTCGGTGAAGAAACTGAACGTCACCGCCCAGTACTCCTTGAGGCCCTCATAGACGGGCTGCTGCTCTGGCGCTAGGGAGGGGGGTGGGTCCGGCGTGAGGTCGGGGGAGGGCGAGGAC